>CANGQE010000146.1 GCA_947455845.1 Rickettsiales bacterium | reverse complement strand
GCCATCTTAATTCAGATCATCATTTCCTTTAGCTTGTTTTTCATAGGACAAAAAATTCTCGGTCAAGATATCAATATTTTTATCTACAACCTCGCCAGCATCTTAACTCAAATCATCAGCATCGTTCCTATCTCGCCGGGTGGTGTAGGAATTGGCGAAGTCAGTTTTGCTAAAATTCTTTACTACCTAAACGACCGAATTTTGCTAGGATATGCTTCAGTTTACTTCGCTTTTCGCATGATAAATATTCTGACCTGCATTCCCGGAATTCTACTTTTTGCCTTTGGTCAGAAAAAATTGGTAGCTCAAAAATAAACTAGGTATCCTCTAGTTCGCTTCAGTTTTCTTCGGCTCAACCATTCTAATCAAAGCCGCATTTATCCTGTGCCATTTTTTGATCGGTAAAGCGGGAATTCCGCCTACTGTCTGCATCGGATCCATATCGCGCATTACCCCACTCATACCGGCGATTTTAGAACCGTCGCCAATTGAGATGTGACCGGCAATGTTGGAAGCGCCACCGATTTGGACAAAGTTTCCTATTCTTGAACTACCTGCAAGGGCGGTGCAGCCGGCAATTACAGTACCTTTGCCAATCACCACATTGTGACCGATTTGTACTAAATTGTCGATTTTAGTTCCATCGCCAATCTTGGTATTTTCAATCGCACCGCGATCAACGCAACTATTAGCACCAATCTCAACGGCATTGCCGATTTCAACAATTCCCAATTGAATAATTTTGTGATTAATTCCGGCATTGTGGGCAAAACCAAAACCATCTTGGCCAATTTTTGCACCATTATAAATTATGCAATTAGCGCCGATTACAGAGAAAGAAATTACTGCAGCAGCGTTAATGATTGTATTGTCACCGATTACACATCCATCCATGATTGACGCGCTGGCGCCAACAATGCAATTTTTACCGATTACAACATTTTTACCAATGTAGGCATTGGGAGCGACTTTAGTTCCTTCGCCAACTTTTGCGGTAGGATGAATTAATTTTCCCTCGATAAATTCCGGTGATTTTTCTTCGTAAAAACTGGCAGCAATTTGGGAGTAAGCGAAATAAGGATTTCTGTGAATTAGCAGCGTCATTCCTTGTGGTGCTCTGTCGGAGTATTTCTCTTCAATCAAGCAAAATCCAGCTTTTGAAAGAGAGAATTTTTCGGCATATTGGCCGGAATTTAGAAAGGAAATTTGTGATTCGTCAGCTTTGTCTAAGGTTGCGATGTTGGATATTTTTTTGGTTAAATCACTACTATTTAGAGTGGTAGCACCTGTGATTTCAATTGCTTGAGCAACAGTTAGAAATTCAAACTTTTTGTTAAAAAAATTATCGCGAGACATTATTTTTAGATTTGAGTTGTTAAATGAGAATCACATTTGTGAGTTAAGTCGTTGCCGGAACTAACTCTGCAGCTTCCCCAGCGGGCTTATTGTGCAAAGCTTTAAAATAAACTTCCGAAATATAACGGCGGCCTTTGCCACCACGCTTCAACTGCACCACAATATCCACAACGTTTTTAATATAAGATGTAATTTCGCTAGGAGTCATACCAAGACCAGCTTGCATTACCATCATCTTCAATTGCTCAATAGCCATTTTTGGCGTGTCGGCGTGGAGAGTAGAAATTGATCCCGGATGCCCCGTGTTAATCGCACGCAAAAAACTGAACGCTTCCGAACCCCGCAACTCACCGACAATAATGCGTTCGGGACGTAAACGTAAGCAGGCTTCAATTAAATCTTGAGTAGTAACTTTGGAACGACCTTGACCACCTTTTGAGGCCAGCAAATGCACGCGGTTGGGATGTGAACTTAAATCAACTTCTCGAGCATCCTCTACCGTGATTAATCTTTCTTCGTGAGGAATAGAACGGATTACAGCGTTAGTAAAAGTTGTTTTACCGGTAGAAGTACCACCGGAAATAATGATATTTTTTTTGTAAATTACAGCGCGGTGTAAGAAATCTTTAATGCGATTAAGCTTAAGAAGTTTGGCTAAAATTAAGTCATTTTTATCTTCAACTTCACCAACTGAAACGGCATCAAACATTCCCATTTTATCGTAATCTTCTAAGCTCCATTTCAGGCTTGAAGGCTTACGAATTGAGATCACCACCGAGCCTTGTTCGCAAGCCGGTGGGAAAACAATTTGAATACGATAGCCACTAGGAAGAGTTGCGGAAAGTAAAGGCTCTTCTTCGCTAAGTCTTTGCTCAGTTGCTTGTGCTACTAGCCTTCCTAACGATTTTAAATGTTCTAAATCGAAAGTCGGCAATTCTTCACGAATCATATCTCCCTTTAATTCAATCCAGACCTCGTGTGGTCTATTGATTGAAACCTCATTGACTCCATCACGGTCAAGAATCTGTTTTAACGGCAGGAGATAGGAATCTAAAGCTGCTACACTCATTTAAAACTTAAAATGAAATTAAAATTCCGGTTAAAAAAACGTAACCCTGATTGTCTCTTACTTGTGCTTGGTTACTCGCGATAGTACTTTGATTGACTGTGTCTGATGTATTAGACTGGTTCGATTTAAAACTAAATTTAGTAAATTCAAAATAAGGCATCAAATCTCTTGAAAGCTTATAGTCAAGGCCTAGGGAGACCGCTTCGTAATTATTTTTTTGGAACTGACTTTTAATGCTGGTAATACTGGCTGAAATCGGGCCAAAAGAGTAAGCTATTCCGGTAGTAAAGTAGTAAGGATTTTTAAATTTTTCGGCATCATTTGTGCAGGTTTGATCAGATAAACTTAAGCTGGAATTGTAGTTACAAGAATAAATTCCGTTTTTCGGCTGTAGCGATTTGCCCCATGATCCGTAAGATGCGCCGATGGTAAATCCAAAATAACTTAGCGTTGTTGCAAAATCATAAGCAGCTAAATTTGATCTCTCAACCCCCTCTGCTGACTTAGAATTTTTTACCTGACCATTTTCTGAAGTTGCTGAAATCGTCACACCTAGATTATCAAAATCTTCTGAATAATTAGCGCCAAAACTAACGATGTTAGTGATCTGCATTAAGTCAACATCCAGCGCCGTATCTGCCGTAAAGCCGCTATTTGCCGAGGTTGGAGTGTAACTTGCACCAAGTTGTAAACCTTCAATGCGTGGAGTGTAGTAACTAATTTTTGTGGCATCTTCAACCCCATCAAAACTGTCATCTTTAAGCGCCCGAAAATGGCTACGATTAAAATCATTATAGTCCGGACTTGCCGATTGGTAAGCATTGTCAGCCCCGCGTCGGTAAAAACTTTTAGCGTAACCACCATGTCCAATTGGTGACTGCGCTAGTAAAATAAAGCGTGGCAATTTTACGTTAGAGCAAGCAGCACTGCCAACTCCGCCACTACAAACTGCTGAAGTAGATTGCGAAGAATTAGCCAACATCGGCATGTTTACACTTTCTAAATATTTACCATTAATTCCTCCAGCCGCCCGTGCAAAGCGCGCCGGACCCGTTTTCATTTTCTGATTTACCGCCTGATTATTTCCCAATTCAAACTTACCAAATTGCTGCTCACTAAAAAGAAAAGCCTGATCAAGATTAGGATTTTCGTTACGTCCATCACTGTTAAAATTAAATTCCACCTTAGCCACCGCACCATATTTCGCCCTACTCTCATCAATCACCGCAGTTTTAAAAAAGAACTGCGAATCATTGCCGATTACCTGTGGATTAGACATGTAGTTGCTAGTCATTGCATCAGGAAGATTTGCTTCCTCAAAAGAATTTTCTTGATTACGCTGTGCCGCTGAAAAATTGACAAAACCATTAACGACAAAAACCGGCGAGTAGGGTTCGGTAAATTTTTTTTCGGGGATTGTTTGGGAAAATGCTAGATCCGTGAAGAGAGTCAGAACGGAAAATAACAAAAACCGTGTGGAATTTAGCATTTAACAATTAACAATTAACATTTGGTGTAAGTGCTAAAATGCTAATTGCTAAATGCTAATTGTTAAATTTTTTTATGGTTTATCTCCCCCACTGGCCAATTCCAAGCACCCTCGGACGCCGTGAAATTGACTACGAAACTGTTTTTGAAAGAATGGAGTTTGCCCTTAAAAAATTAGGCAATCCCCATCAAAAACTCCCACCGGTAAT
>CANGQE010000145.1 GCA_947455845.1 Rickettsiales bacterium | reverse complement strand
TAACTAAGGTTCCTGCTACCTTGCGTAAGACATTAAGCGTAAACTTCTGGCAGGTCTCGACTCCGCTCGACCAGCGGGTTGTGGGAATAGGTGGGATTATTTCCCGATGCGGGTCCAGTCTCCTCGGTAAGAAGCTAATTTGAATTGGTTAAACAAACTTTGAAATATCCGAAATCAAATTCTTAAACATGTCGGTTTCGTAGTTGTCGTGGACGCCTTGAAGCAGAGAGGTCAAGCGCTCCAAACCCATGCCGGTGTCGATGCAAGGTTTTGGCAATGGTGTCATTTTTCCGTCTTTGTGTTTTTCAAATTGCATGAAAACCAAATTCCAAATTTCAATGAAGCGGTCGCCATCTTGGTCTTTGCTGCCGGGGACATCGCCGAAAATTTTGTCGCCGTGATCGTAGAAAATTTCCGAGCAAGGACCGCAGGGGCCAACATCGCCCATTGACCAGAAGTTGTCGTCAGTGGCAATGCGAATTATTTTTGCTTCCGGCAATCCGGCGATTTTTTTCCACAAATTTGCAGCGTCATCGTCAGTGTGGTAAACAGTGACTAAAATCTTATCTTTATTGATCTCAAGCTCCTTAGTTAAAAAATTCCACGCGTAAAAAATTGCTTCTTCTTTAAAATAATCACCAAAAGAAAAATTACCTAACATCTCAAAAAAAGTGTGGTGACGGGCGGTGAATCCGACATTGTCCAAATCATTATGCTTACCACCGGCGCGTACACATTTTTGCGAAGTGGCGGCACGTTTGAATTTAGGAGTTTCAACTCCGGTAAAATAATTTTTAAACTGATTCATCCCCGCATTGGTAAACATCAAAGTCGGATCGTTGTGCGGAATTAGCGGACTAGAGGCAATAATCTCGTGGCCATTAGCGGCAAAATAATCGAGAAATTTAGTGCGGATTTGATTTGTTGAAAGCATGTTGACGATGGTTATTAGCCTCCTTTGAAAAAGGAGGAGGGAGCCGCGACTGCGGCGGAAGGAGGATTTAAATTACGCAAGTGACGGGCAAATCCTCCGGCGCTACGCGCCACCTCCTTTTTCAAAGGAGGCTTTAGTACGAAAATGTAAGACAAGCTATAAGCCGGATTTTGTCCGCTTAACTAACACTTCAACGGGCGAAGCCGCGCTGTAGCAAAGCGTAAGCGGGACGATCATTCATCTGGGATTAACATCGCTGTTAACCTCAAGCAACCTACCCGAGTGACGATGGCTGGGACATCTGTTTCATTAAAGAAACTTGCCACTCCTATTTGGTCTTGCTCTAAATAGGGTTTTTCCAAATGTATGTTACCATACAAGCGCGTGAGCTCTTACCTCGCGTTTTCACCCTGGCTCAAAGCCTTGCGGCTTTAAGTGGTATATTCTCTGTGACACTTTCCCTCAAAATCTCTAGTTTATTCAAGATTTTGGTCAGCCGTTAACTGATATTTTCCCCTGCGAGAGTCCGGACTTTCCTCTAATTTTCAAATGCCAAAACCTTTAAAAGTCTGGCATTAAAATCAGCGACCATCCACTTGCCTTACAAGATCGTGAAATTAAAGTGCTGCGCCTTTCAAAGCAATTTAAGATTTGAAGAAATTTGATTGTTTTTTTTAAGAATGGTTTGGATCCTGAAACAAGTTCAGGATGACGATGTGGGGAAGTTTTTCCAGTTACTGTCATCCTGAACTTGTTTCAGGATCTATTCCCCAACTCCCATTTCATCCAATCCTCAACCAATGAAAACCGTCTTCTCTGGAATCCAGCCTACAGGCAATTTACATCTTGGAAATTATCTTGGCTCAATCGCAAACTGGATAGACCTTCAAGACCAGCACCGCTGCATCTTTGGCGTGATGAACCTGCACGCCATCACTCTCCCGCAAGACCCTAAAGAGTTACAAAAAAACGTTTTAGACGCCACCGCAGTTTATTTAGCTTGCGGTCTCGATCCCAAAAAAACGGCTCTTTTTGTGCAAAGTGAAGTGGTGGAGCATGCAGAATTAGCATGGGTTTTAGGAACTCTCACGCCAATGGGTTGGTTGAATCGCATGACACAATTTAAAGAAAAATCAGCGGATAATGAAAATCTTGGGCTTTACTCTTACCCAGTTCTAATGGCTGCCGATATTCTTCTTTACAAAGCTGAATTAGTTCCTGTCGGTGAAGATCAAAAACAACATCTAGAATTAACTCGCGACTTAGCTGGCGCCTTTAACCGTCGCTACAATACCGAATATTTTAAACTGCCAGAGCCAATGATTCTAAAGGCAGTAAAGCGTATTATGTCGCTGCAAGACGGCACTAAAAAAATGAGTAAGTCGGACGAATCAGATTTGTCTCGTATTAATTTGGAAGATTCAGCGGAAGTGATTTTGAAGAAAATTAAAAAGGCTAAAACTGATTCTTTACCGACAATTACTTTTGATGAGAATCGTCCTGAGATTTACAATTTGTTAAATATTTTTGCGGCCGCTTCAGGTAAGACTTGCGAGCAGTTGGCGCGGGAATATGAAACGTCGGGAAATGGCAAATTTAAAAATGATTTGGCGGAAAGTTTAATTGAAAAACTGCGTCCGATTCAAGAAAAATTAATAGGATTTAAGCGTGATCAAAGTTACATTCGCCAAGTTTTAGCGGATGGGAAAAAACAGGCGCAAGAGATTGCGGCGAAGACTCGCCAAGAGGTTTTTTCGATTGTTGGTTTGAGTTAAAGTGGGATATTTGCGAATAGATCCTGAAACAAGTTCAGGATGACAGTATCTCTAATATCTCCCCTAATTGTCATCCTGAACTTGTTTCAGGATCTATCGCACAGAAAAAACGTAAAAATAATTACCAAAATATGTACGAAATACCTGCAAATTTAGAAGAAGAAATTCTGCGTTTAAAGCGTGAGCAAAACGCTGTAATCTTAGCGCATTATTACCAAGATTCGGAAATCCAAGACATCGCAGATTTTGTCGGCGATTCTCTTGATCTTTCGCGCAAGGCTGCCGCAACCGATGCCGATGAAATTGTATTTTGTGGCGTGAAGTTCATGGCGGAAGTGGCGAAAATTTTATCGCCAACAAAAAAAGTTTTAGTGCCTGATTTAAAAGCAGGATGTAGTTTAGAAGATTCTTGCCAACCCATTCCTTTTGCTGAATTTAAGAAAAAACATCCTAACGCCATTGTAGTTACCTACATCAATTGCTCCGCTGACATCAAGGCTTTGTCGGATATTATTGTTACCTCAACTAATGCTAAAAAAATCATTGAGCAGATTCCTGCCGATCAAGAAATTATTTTTGCTCCCGATCAACATTTAGGGCGTTACTTAGAAAAAGAAACGGGCAGAAAAATGATTTTGTGGAATGGCAGCTGCATGGTGCATGAACAATTTAGTGAAAGAGAGTTGGTGAAATTAATTACTAATCATCCTCAAGCAAAAGTAATTGCTCATCCTGAATGCCCGCAAAACCTGCTTTCATACGCTAATCACATTGGGTCAACATCTTCACTTTTACAATTTGTTCAAGATAATCAAGGTAACGAATTTATTGTTCTAACCGAACCCAGTATTTTGCACCAAATGCGCAAAAAAAATCCCACCGCAAAATTTTACGATTGCCCATCATTAGATAAGGCCGGATGTGCCATGTGCAACACTTGTCCTTACATGCAGTTAAATACTTTGGAGAAGCTTTATTTGGTGATGAAATATGGCGATAAATCGCAATGTGGTGGCGAGTTGCAGATGAGCGAAGAATTGCGGGTGAGGGCGGAAATGCCGTTGCGCAAGATGTTGGCGATGTCTTAACCTTCGCTGGTCGAGCGGAGTCGAGACCATTTAGAGGTTCCTGCTGCCGATCCTTCAACAAAGGAGTCAAACATTAAAATGATCTCGACTCCGCTCGATCAGCGAACGGTAATATTATTACTCCTCCCCCACAATCTCAAATTTCTCCATCGCGGCGCAGTTTTTGTTTAAATCTTCCAAATATTTCGTAATCCTGCCATCAGCCTCTTTCTGGCAGAGAAAAATATATTTTTGGCGTAACTTTGTCAGTTCATATTTGGTGTAAAGTCCCGCTTTAGAATTTATTTTCTTTTCCTTCTCTATCTTTTTTTCCTTCTCTAACTTTGCTGTTTCCTTGGGATCGACGGTTGTTTCT
>CANGQE010000144.1 GCA_947455845.1 Rickettsiales bacterium | reverse complement strand
TGGTCATAACCTTTCTTCTCAGCCAATCCAGACTTAGAAAGATAAGTAGTAATAGCAGCAGTTAATGTGGTCTTACCATGATCCACGTGACCAATAGTTCCAATATTAACGTGAGGTTTGGTGCGTTGAAAGGTTTGTTTAGACATATTTTCTTACCAATGATTAACGATAATGAATTTTAAAAATTCTTTTAAAGCTTTTTTAAAATTTGTTTTTTTTAGATTACTCTTAAAAAAAATTTAGAAAGAAAATTTCTGTGTCGAAATTTTCTTTCGAAATCTTTTTATCAAATATTTGTAGAAAAATTTGAATTAGTCATCTCTCGCAGCACCAAGAAAATCAAGGCTTCGTGAGACTTTATTTAGTCACCCGCATTTAGCGAGGTCGTGCATTCTTAAAATGCAAAAATATTTTGCAAGAGAAACTTTCACTTTTTCTAAAGAAAGTTTTCCTTCTTTAGATTTTTACATTTTGCAAGCAGCAACCGCGCGGGTTGCTGCTTGCAAATCACTAAAAAATAATTATGATTTTTTAGCTTTAATTTCTTCAGCAACAGCAGCTGGAACTGCTTCATAGCAGTCAAATTCCATACTATAGCTTGCTCGACCTTGTGACAACGAACGTAAGCTATTTACATAGCCGAACATTGCAGCAAGAGGAACCTTAGCAGTAATCACTTGCGCAACATCACGTCCTTCCAAGTTTTGAATTTGGCCACGACGAGAGTTGATGTCACCAATTACGTCACCCATGTAGTCTTCAGGAGTTACAACTTCTACTTTCATTATTGGCTCAAGAATGATCGGACCGGCTTTTTCCATAGCTTCGCGGAATGCAGAACGAGCTGCAATTTCGAAGGCTAGAACACTAGAATCGACATCGTGATAAGCACCGTCAAGTAGAGTTGTTTTCAATCTTACAACTGGGAAACCTGCTAGAAAGCCTGTTTCTTTGGCAAGTTTCAAACCTTTTTCAACACCTGGGATATATTCTTTCGGAACACGTCCACCAACGATTTCGCTGGTAAATAGGAAGTTATCTTTAGATTCAACCGGTAGAGGCTCGAAAGCGATTTTAACTTTCGCAAATTGTCCTGAACCACCTGATTGTTTTTTGTGGGTGTAATCAATTTCAACTTTCTTAGTAATAGCTTCGCGGTAAGCAACTTTTGGTTGGCCAATATTAGCGTCAACTTTGAACTCACGTTTCATACGGTCCACGATGATTTCAAGGTGTAACTCACCCATCCCTCTAAGAATAGTTTGGCCAGATTCTTGATCTGATTCGATACGCAGCGAAGGATCTTCTGAAGCCAAGCGAGACAAGGCCATACCCATTCTTTCTTGGTCAGCAGTTGATTTTGGCTCAACCGAAACTTCGATTACTGGTTCAGGGAAAATCATTCTTTCCAAGATAACGTCGTAATCAGGCTCAACTAAAGTATCACCGGTTGTGGTACCTTTTAAGCCGGCTAAAGCAACGATGTCACCAGCGAAAGCTTCTTTGATATCTTCACGGTTATTAGCATGCATCAATAAGATTCTACCGATTCTTTCTTTGGAATTTTTGGTAGTGTTGACAGCGCCGGTACCACTGGATAAAACACCAGAGTAAATACGCACGAAAGTTAGAGATCCAACGAAAGGATCAGTCATAATTTTGAAGGCAAGACCGGCAAATTTTTTGTCACCGCAATTGATGCTGATAATTTCATCAGTTCTAGCATTGATTGCAGGAATTTGCTTAATATCCACAGGGCTTGGAAGGTAATCAACAACGGCATCCAACAAAGTTTGAACACCTTTGTTTTTGAAAGCGGTTCCGTTAAGAACCGGAACGAAAGCACCGGTAATTGTGGCTTGACGGATGCATCTTTTTAGATCTGCTTCACTAATTGGTTCGCCAGCTAAATATTGTTCCATCAAGTTATCGTCTTGCTCGATAGCAGCCTCAACTAGTTGTTCGCGATATTGTTGTGCCTTTTCTAAAAGATCAGCCGGAATTTCTTCAAGAGCGTAGTCTGCTCCCATTGATTCGTCTCTCCAAACTACCGCTTTCATCTTGATCAAATCGATCAAACCACCGTAGTTTTCAGCTTCATGAATTGGCAATTGAACTGGGATTGCACGCGCGCCCAATCTGGTTTTCATCATGTCAACGCAACGATAAAAGTTAGCGCCGATTCTATCCATTTTATTCACGAAACACATTCTCGGAACTTTGTATTTATTAGCTTGGCGCCATACCGTTTCCGATTGTGGCTCAACACCGGCAACAGCATCAAATACGCAAATCGCACCATCAAGTACACGAAGAGAACGCTCAACTTCAATTGTGAAATCGACGTGTCCCGGAGTGTCGATAATGTTAACTCTGTGCTCTTTCCAGAAACATGTTGTAGCAGCTGAAGTGATGGTAATACCACGTTCTTGCTCTTGTTCCATCCAGTCCATTGTAGCAGCACCATCGTGAACTTCACCGATTTTATGTGACTTTCCAGTGTAGAAAAGAATACGCTCAGTAGTCGTAGTCTTGCCGGCGTCGATATGCGCCATAATTCCGATATTACGATATTTTTCGATCTCAATTTGACGTGCCATAGTAGAAAAAAATTGTTGCGGTTAAAGTTTTGAAAAAGCTAGGGAGACTTGGCTGTGCGAGCATCCGTAAAAACTGTAAAACTAAGGGGCGGGCAAGTTAGTTTTGCTTTTCTAATTCACAAGAAAATTTTCTGCAAATTGTAGAATAGAGTGAATAGCAGCTTGTAAATTATGAAAATTTTTCTTTTGCCATCGATCAAGGTTAAGTTGTCAAATTCTGAAATTGCATGCAACCCGCGATCATATTCGTCTTGAGAGTCAGGAGCGATTTCTTTGACAAATTCTTCCGTCAAGAATAAATGGCGTTCCAACCAGAATGGCTGAGGTTTGATCAATTTTTACTGGATTTTCTGGATGATCGAAGTCAGAAAACAATGAATCAACAAAGGCCACATTGAGATGAGAATTAGCTTCGTCAGAGCTTATGCAAAAAAACCAAAGTTTATTTTGATAAAAAATAATTGTCCGATGAATCACTTTTTTATCAGTAAAAATCTCGCGAATTTTTTTGAGTTCTAAAGTTTTCTTATCAATTTCGCAAAGGTTTAACTTTTTTGATTTACACGACTTGTAAACCATTTTTCGCGAATTTTTTGGCCTAAACTTTTCTTGTCACCCCGCATGTAAGAATGGTAAGAGCAATAGTGATATTTGCGGCGCAAATACTCTTTGATCGGATTAAAATCCGAGGTATTTTTATAGTTTAAAATTCTAATTTTGTATGATTGAGGATGACGCGAAATCAGGAAGTAAAAATATAAATTATATTCCGCAACGCCGAAGGAGTTTTCTTGGTTTTTGAGAAAAATTTTGTAGAAAGAATCTCCAGTACCATCAACCTTCTCCACTGCTGCGAATAGCTCCTCTATGATGTTTTTTTGAAACAACATATGGTGACAAATTCCTGAAACATTTTCAAATTCTTTAGGAAAAATCTCTGAAAGTTCGGGTAGGATTTTTTTAATGTGCCTGAAAGTAGTTTGATGAAAATCAGAATTATCAAGATTTTGATCCTTGCTTAGATTGTAAAGCGGCAGCCCTTCATCAGAAAAGAATTTTACTTGACGGTAAAACACCGTATCAGAGTCAACAACTAGCACATTTTCCGAAATATTAGGAATCACCAAGACTGCATAGAGTTTTAGCAGCTGTTGATAATTCCAGCCCACGTTACTTCCCGCAACTAAGTCACTAACTTCTTGAAATGAAAACGGATAAAGTGATTCGTCAAACCACTCAGCTTTTTCGGTGTATTTTTCTTTGGAAATTACAATGATTCTGCGGACATTGGCGATGTTTTTTCTGATGCCTTCAATGCAGTGATTGAGGGTGCCTAAATCTTTTTTGTGAGCGGGAATTATAACATCAATTATGGGACTTATTTTCTGGCTCATCTGTGAAATTTTTTGATAATATAACTCCAGTCACGCTTACGAAGTAAATCTTAAGCTTACTCTATCTAATCTCAAATCCCCCCATTGTCACCCCGCACTTGCTGCGTGGTCCATCGTGAAACACGTTAATTATTTACTGTGTGACGAGGTGGACCCCGCAGCAAGTGCGGGG
>CANGQE010000143.1 GCA_947455845.1 Rickettsiales bacterium | reverse complement strand
GAAAGGGTTAAAGCATCAAGCCCTGAAGCCAATCCGACGCAATATTTTGCTCCACAAAATTTGGCAAATTCTTGCTCAAATTTTTCAACATTTTTACCAAGAATGTACCAACCACTAGCCAAAGTTTGAGCAAAAGAATTTTTATATTCTTCACAAAATGGCTGGTTGAGTTTGGCTAGATTTTCATATTCAATCATATTTTTGGATAAAATTATTTCGAACTACTTTCAATTTGCTCTAAATAAGATCGGTAAGCCGAGCCTTTTTTATACTTTAAAACCAAATCTGAAAATTGATTTTTATTAATGAAACCTTTGCGGTAAGACATTTCTTCGAGGCAAGCAATTTTCAAACCCTGACGTTTTTCAATGGTGTAAATGAATTGAGATGCTTCTAAAAGAGAGTCTGGCGTTCCGGCATCAAGCCAAGCAAATCCTCGTCTTAATCTTATAACACCCAGTTTTTTCTTTTGCAGATAAGCCGCGTTAATGTCTGTAATTTCAAGCTCACCGCGCGCAGATGGTTTAGTATTTTTGGCAATTTTTATGACATCAGAATTGTAGATGTAGAGCCCTGTAGCTGCCCAGTTTGACTTAGGATTTTTGGGCTTTTCTTCAATTGAAACTATTTTTTCGTCATTTTCATCTAGCTCAAGCACGCCATATCTTTCAGGGTCGGAAACGTGGTAAGCAAAAACCACTCCACCCAGTTTTTTTGATTTAATTTGGGTAATTTTTTCTTCAAGATTTTCTCTGGAAATCTCAGCGCCGTAAAAAATATTATCTCCTAAAATCAGACACACACTGTCTTGACCTATAAACTTCTCGCCAATTAAAAAGGCCTCACCAATGCCGTTAGGTTGATCTTGCACCGCGTAAGAAATTTTAATTCCGTAGTCCGATCCATCGCCTAAATATTTTTCAATGTTCGGTGTATCTTGGGAGGTGGAAATGATTAGAATGTCTTTAATCTCAAGATTCATCAGGGTTGCCAACGGGTAGCAAATCATCGGCTTATCGTAAACCGGCAGCAATTGTTTACTGATAACATTGGTGAGCGGGGCAAGTCTGGTGCCGTTGCCGCCTGCTAGTATGATTCCTTTCATAATTTTTTTAGGTCACCCCTATCTCTCGGTTGTCACCCCGCACTTGCTGCGGGGTCCACCTCGTCACGGGTTAGTTTTTTAAATTTTAGTAACAAACTTTTCTCTCGATGGACCACGCAGCAAGTGCGGGGTGACAACCGAGAGATAGGGAGCTATGAGATTACAAAATCATTGTTCCTGCACCACTTTCAGTAAAAATTTCCATCAACAAAATATTATCAATCGCGCCATTTAAAATGTGAGCGTAGCCAACATTATTTTCTAGAGCGTGAATACAAGTTTCAATTTTAGGAATCATGCCGCCGGTAATGACGCCATCAACAATCATTTGTCTGGCGGTGGCAATATTTAAATGGCTGATTAGTTCGCCGTTAGGCAACATCACACCATCAACATCGGAAAGAATAATTAGTTTAGAAGCTTGTAGAGCAGCGGCAATTGCGCCGGCCGCAGTATCAGCGTTAATGTTAAAAGTTTCACCATTATCACCAATTCCAATTGGAGCGATTACAGGGATAATATCAGAATCTTCAAACAGACTTAAAATTTCCGGATCAACCAAATAAGGCTCGCCAACGAAACCCAGATTGAGGATTTTTTCGATGTTAGAATCAGGATCTTTTTTGGTTCTGGTTAGTTTTTTAGCACGAATTAAATTGGCGTCTTTTCCACAAATACCTACAGCTTTGCCGGCCGCAGCGTTAATTTCTTTTACGATCATTTTGTTAATTGATCCCGCCAAAACCATTTCAACCACATCAACCGTGTCAGCATCGGTAACACGCAAACCATCAACGAAAGTCGATTTAATATTAAGCTTGGCCAACATTTGACCAATTTGTGGGCCACCACCGTGAACGATGATCGGATTAATTCCCACCTGCTTCAACAACACCACATTTTTAGCAAAGTTTCTGAGATTATTATCTCCTCCCATTGCCGAACCACCAAACTTAATCACAAAAGTTTCACCGGCAAATTTACGCATGTAAGGCAAAGCTTCGCAAAGAATTTCAGCTTTATGAGCCCACTCCTGACGGTCTTTTTCTTTTTGCAGGGAAATTTTTTCCAAGGGCATAATTGTGCCTTCTTTATCTTTTTTAGCGTCGCCGAAATTAATGATGTTGGTCATGAAATTAGTACTTAGGTTATTAATGCTGCGCACTATGCACCAAGCACTAATTTTTAATCAAGAAAGTTTTGCAAAAAAAACCACCCTTTTTCAAGATATTCTCTCCCTCCCCCAATTGCTGTAATCGCAGCCGAAGCTTAATCAATCCTTCATCCCGATAATCCTCAAAATCTCTTCTTCACTTAAATTTAAAAATTCATTAGGCCTGATCGCCCGATCATCAACATAAAATCCGTTTTCGGCAAAAGGTTTGCCAAATTTTATCCCGTCGAAAGGAACATCATATTTCCCCAGCCAAATGATTGTGGTTTGAGCAATTTCAGCAATCACTTTTGCTTCTTCATTCTTGTGAGTCTTCATGCGCCGCGAGCTATTAATAATGATCTCATAGCCCTTTTCTTTATACTCCCTGATCTTTTTAATCACTTCTAAGTTGGGTTTTTTTTCTACATAAGAAGTAAATTTCTCTTCGATGGTAATCGTGTTATCTAGATCAATTACTAAAACTTTTTTTTCCTGATTATGCAGTTTGATGTCACTACTTTTGATGCCCCAATATTGCTCAATTTGCTTCGGCGTTCCCATTGGTTTAAATAAATCGACATCTGCCATCATGATCTTGTTTTTTTGCTGCAAATATTTGCGATAGAGATTCGCCACATAATATTCGCCATTAGTTGTAGGACCAAGTAATTCCTGACGCGCCATCTCAATAAATTTTTCCGCATCACGAAAATAATAAAGACCTACCGAAGCTAAATCAGAAATTCTTTCCTTCTCTTTGATATCAATAACATTGTTGTTTTTATCAGCTTTGCAAAATGACCACTCATTGCCCTCTTCCTTTGAGCAAGGAACGATTCCATCAATCTCATCATCTTGAATCAGTCTAATAAAGTCGCGGCTTTGAAAATATGTGTCGCAGTTAAAAATCGCTACACCCAAACTTAAATCAAACACTTCTCTAGCCATGTAAGCAGTTTCTAGCTGTCCGCCGGTAATAGCCTCAATCTCAAACCAAGTCACTTGGTTAAATCTGTATTTATCTTGTACCAGAACCTCAAGAGCAGCTTTTACGCCGTGAGATTTTTGAGTAATAATAATGATTTTATCGCCAAAAAAAATCGGCAAAGATTCCAACGAAAGCTCCAGAGAAGTTTTGTCAAAAATTTTAATTAATGGCTTGGGAACTCCCGGTAAAAGATCACTAAACCTCTTGCCCAGACCGGCAGCACAAATCACGTAATTGACCGCTTTCATTTTTTAAATTATTGATTTTTTACTGATTCAAAAATGTTGGTAGCCTGCACAAATTGTGCAATCATCCTTTTTTTATCTTCTTGGTGAAGGGGAATCATGCTGAAAAATAAAGATGCTTCCAAAAGCCTGACTACATTTAAATCAAAGCCCATTTTTTGGATAAAATTAGCAAATTTATCGCGCAGTAATTTTTTATATTTTTCATCAAGATCAAAATCGAGAATAAGGCGATTACCATTTTCGGAGAATTTTATCTCCACCATATTGTACAAAATGAGGTCGTAAAACCCCATAAATGAGTGGCTGAGCTTGGCTAAATCGTAATAAATTGAGCGATAAGTTTCCGCGATTGAATTATTAAAGCCCTTGGGATCAATCAACTTAAGACCGGAAGTATGAATATCGTAAAGAATATTAGAAAAACACAGATCACCGTGAGAAAAAATTAAAGAATAATTCCACGATTTTCTGCTTAATATATTTTTGATCTCTTGCTGTAACTGATTGTAAAAATCTTCGCAAGAACTGTAGCCCTGTATTTTGGCAAGCTGGTTCAAAGTTTCAAAAATTTCCAGATTCTTTAGCGCCGCAAATCTTTTGGAATTTTTTTCAATAAAAGATTGGTTAAAGTTTTTTTCAAATTCCACCCGATCAACTTTTTTACTGTCCGAAATAGTTAAGTAATTTT
>CANGQE010000142.1 GCA_947455845.1 Rickettsiales bacterium | reverse complement strand
TGAGCGTTAACTTCGGTAGGTCTCGACTCCGTTCGACCAGAGGGTTGTTGTTAGAAAGATCCGTAAAACTAAACGTCTAAGTTAACAACCTTCAACGCATTTTCCTGAATAAAGTCACGTCTTGGTTCCACCACATTTCCCATTAAAGTTGAGAAAGTTTGGTCAGCTTCGTCATATTGGTCGACTTTTACTTGCAACAAAGTTCTGTTGGCAGGATCTAAAGTTGTTTCCCAAAGTTGTTCGGCGTTCATTTCACCCAAACCTTTAAAACGCTGAATGGTAACACCTTTTTTACCAGCTTCCAGAATCATGTTCATTAGCTCAACCGGTTTGTGAGCAGTGCGCTCATCTTCACCGCGGATGAATTTTACAGCACCAGCAAATTCACCAAGAATTTGTTCAGCTACTTGCGCAATTGCAGTAACTTCTGGCATGCTGAAATAAGAATGTTTCACCAAGTAAGAAGTTTTAACACCTCTGGTTTCTTTGATTACTTCAATGTCTTCAGCTTCGTTGATGTTGGCTTTCCAAGACACTTCGTCACTACCGGAATTGCTTTGGAAAATCTTTTCGATTTTAGCAACTAGCGCTTTCGATTTTTCGGCATCTTTCATCCAAGCTTTGTCGAAAGCTCCGGCCAAAGCCAAATTTTCAGCAACGTCAGCTTGCATTACGCGAGACAGGTTTTGAATCAAGTGATTAAACTTGCCAAGCTTGCTGACGAAATCATGTAAGTCAGCACCGGTTCTGTCTCCGGCCTTAGATTTTAAAAGGGCATTAGTTAAGGCATTGTCAACAATGTAACTCTGCCAAGCTTGTTCATTTTTCAAATAAACTTCGCTGGAACCTTTTTTCACTTTGTAAAGTGGCGGTTGGGCAATGTAGAGAAAACCGTGCTCGATGAGCTTCGGCATGTGACGGAAAAAGAAAGTAAGAAGAAGAGTACGAATGTGCGAACCATCGACGTCGGCGTCGGCCATGATGATGATTTTGTGGTAGCGCACTTTGGATGGATCAAAATCTTCAACACCAATTCCGGTTCCCAGTGCGGTAATCATTGTACCAATTTCAACTGAAGAAAGCATCTTGTCGAAACGAGCGCGTTCAACGTTAAGAATTTTACCACGAATTGGCAGGATAGCTTGGTATTTACGGTTACGACCACCTTTAGCAGAACCACCGGCGGAATTTCCTTCTACAATAAAAAGTTCAGAAAGTGCCGGATCTTTTTCTTGGCAATCAGCCAATTTTCCCGGAAGGTTAGAAACTTCGAGGGAGGTTTTTCTGCGAGTTAATTCACGAGCTTTGCGCGCCGCTTCACGAGCTTGCGCTGCTTCTACTGCTTTGCCAACAATGATGCGGGCATCAGCTGGGCGTTCTTCAAACCATTGGGCAAGTTTGTCATTTACACCTGCTTCAACGAAAGTTCTAACTTCGCTTGAAACTAATTTATCTTTGGTTTGAGAAGAGAATTTCGGATCAGGAACTTTAACTGAAATCACGCAAGTTAAGCCTTCACGCACATCTTCACCTGTTAGAACAATTTTATCTTTTTTGAAAAGTTTATTGTCAGAAGCATAGTTGTTGATTGTACGAGTAAGTGCAGAACGCAAGCCCGCCAAATGCGTACCACCGTCGCGCTGACGAATGTTGTTGGTGAAACACAGAATATTTTCGTGGTAGCTGTCATTCCATTGCATTGAAACTTCCATGCTGATGCCCGTAGCTTTGTCGGAAGCAATTACACTTAAAGTTTGGTGGGCCGGATTTTTACTTTTGTCGAGATATTTTACGTAAGCCTCAACACCACCTTGGTAGAATAAAACTGATTCTTTTGGTTCTTCTTCGCGTAGATCGGTAAGGATAATTTTTACACCAGAGTTAAGAAATGAAAGCTCGCGCAGACGTTGTTCAAGAGTTGAATAGTTGAATTCAAGAACATTGTTAAAAGTTTGAGACGATGGGTGGAAGGTAACTTGTGTACCTTTATTTCCTTTAGCATCACCAATAATTTTTAGCGGCGACACAGCATCACCATGCTCAAAACGCATATTGTATTCTTTGCCGTCGCGCCAAATGTTTAATTCGAGCCAATCAGAAAGGGCGTTTACAACTGACACACCAACCCCGTGTAAACCACCGGAAACTTTATAAGAATTTTGGTCAAACTTACCACCGGCGTGAAGTTGAGTCATAATTACTTCGGCGGCAGAAACGCCTTCTTCTTTGTGAATATCAACTGGAATACCGCGGCCGTTGTCGCGAACTGTGACTGAACCGTCAGCATTAAGTGTTACACCAACTGCGTCGCAATGACCGGCAAGGGCTTCGTCAATGGCGTTGTCGACAACTTCGTAAACCATGTGGTGCAATCCGCTACCATCATCAGTGTCACCAATGTACATGCCGGGACGTTTGCGCACGGCGTCTAGGCCTTTGAGGACTTTGATTGAATCGGAAGAATATTCTGCAGTAACGGTGTGATCCATTTGCTCTTCAACGGCGAGAGCGGTGGCTGGTTTTTTTGCTGACATTTTTTTGGTTTTTTTGATTATTTCTTAAGATAAGGGAAATGCTTGAAAGCCGTGGTAATTATGGCTTAAAAAGGATGCGGAAATAGTAGAAATTTAAAACTAAAAAAGAAGGGAATTTTTGCAGAAAAATACGTATCTGGGTGGCCTTGTTGCATGGCTGAAAAAAAGGGGCCATTCTGTCCACTTTTTCTCAGAATATGTGTACAAACTTTAAGCCGTCATTGCGAGGAACGAAGCAATCCATCTAGTCACGCACTCGTAGGTAAGATGGATTGCCGCGCTTCGCTCGCAAGGACGTGACGAGTTAGTCCACACTGAAGAACCCGCTCCCAAACTAACAATCTCCAAAACGATCAGTTCTCGGTAAAAAGATTGTTAGTAAGTGGAGTAAAAATTGAATCAAAAAATCCTTTAGTTTTTTGAACTTCAGTAACTTTCTGATGTGATTCGATTATCAATTTTATTCAGCTACATAAAACTTTGATCAATTTTACTAAAATTATTTGCCATAAAATTAAGGGTGACCCCTCGATTTCTGGTAAAAAAATATAGCTAAAAAAACCTATGAAGGCAAGCAGAATATGGGGTAAGGGAGTATTTCAGGATGGACGAGTTAGCCATGCAACAAGGCCGATCTGGGTTCAAACTTGAACTTTTTTAAATCACCCTTCCGCCCCGCTTTCTCTAACGCTACAGCGCGGCTCCCTCCCTCTTTTTCAAAGAGGGCTTACCACGCCGGATAGCCCTCTTTGAAAAAGAGGGTGGATGCTTGCTTTAGCAAGCAGACGGGTGATTTTCTGCAAAACAAATTCGATCCGCTGTTCACACATTTTTAATGACGGATGCGGAGGGTATTAACTAATACCCCAACTTAAGATCAATCACCACCGCCTTCTCATCCGCATCTGCAACGATTCTTTGCTCGTAGCTTTTAATGTAACAAAGAGCGTTTCTCTTCTCTTCACAATAATAGATTGAGCCTTGCAGCATGTAGTCTTTACCGCTGCTTAATTTTGGCAATTTGACTTCTTTATTTTTGATAATGTTCCAGTCGAAACTGTCCACCAAGTTGGCTTGTTTGTCTTTTACCATTTCTAATAAATTGACAAAACTCGGGCCCATTTCATTGAGTTTCCAACCTTTTTTTAGATCAATTTTAATGGTAATTTCACTGTCTGCTTTAACCGTGATATTTTTCATTTCCTGCAAGTTCGGTAAATATTGCAAGAAGCCTTCTTTCGGCAATTGCAAAGGCGGCATGACGTCGAGTAGTTCAGAATTTAAACTACCACGACCAACCATTACGATGCGATTATTGTTAGTGTCAGCAACGTAGAAACGATCTAACACAGAAATGATTCCTTCCGGCTCATCAAATTGGGTATTGGCTGACGAACCAAGGCCATCACCTCTTTTTTTGCTACCGACAAAATCATGAATTTGTCCTGAAGCAAAATCATATTTACGAATGACATGATTGAAACTGTCGGAAATGTAAGCTCCCGTATCATCGACCATAAAGCCCATCGGATGTTGCATTAAGCCATTATTTTTGTCGCCGTTTTTGTGTCCTGATTTTGAAGAATCATGTCCGATTAAAGTTTTAAGATTACCGGATTCGTCAATCACCCTTAGGGAAGAGCTTTCGGCATCAACAAAATAAAGCTTACGAC
>CANGQE010000141.1 GCA_947455845.1 Rickettsiales bacterium | reverse complement strand
TGTTTATTGTACGAGTACAAAATAAAAAATTTGTCCCCCCGACTTCACGACGGGGTCCAGTCCGCGCGGTATAACTTTATTTTGAAAGGGATAAGCGCTTAATTAAAACTTGGCCACCAAGATTGCCAGCCAAGTTTTAAAATAGAGAAAATTTATTCCTAAGTATTTTCTGCAATTCGTCTTACTTAAAGACAACCCCTGTCCAAACTATTATCAACCGATAACTTATTTGAAGAAGTAGGTTTAATACCATTGCCGTTATTTTTGTAGTCAGCGGCATATTCGGGCTCATTTCTTAACTCGTGAAAATGATCTAAAAGCTTACCAAATTGTTGCTGGGCTTCTCGGGCATTTTCTTTAAAGAATTTTTTACATTGTTGAGCCAGAAGTCCGACATTTTCTCCGCCTTCCGCAGCATATTTTTCGGTATAAGCATCTAAAAACTTGTCGTCATTGGCCAGATTTATGCTGTCATTAATACCCGACATGAAAGACATGAAGGCCGCTTCTAAATGCTTATTTTCTGGTTTAGAAATATTAGTTTTAATCTTGTCGAACAAGGCATCACTAAGACCTAAATTATAAGCTTTAACGTAACTATCGGCTAATACAGTAAGGTTGGCGGTATTTTCATCTTGCCCAAAATTAAATTTCGCCTCATCGATCAAAGCCTGCATGTTTTGATATTTTTCGCCTCCCAAGGTGCAAACCAAAAAATCTCGTGATTGCGCCGATCCGTAAATCTTAAACCGATCCTGCGGCGTCACGTCGTAAGTAACATACTCATGAGGATAGTCGCTATTTCTTGATTGAGCCCGACCATTATTTTGGTAAATATCGCCGAAAGGATATTTTTGGAAATTCACCAAAAACCCATTATCGATTTTTATTGGCCTGCCGCTTGTTTCGCTAACTAAGAAATTTTCTAAGTTTCTATCAGGTTCCCCCAGAACGTGCATTACCCCGCACATACGAGAATAGCCGGTTAGAAATTCTTTATTATGTTCTAAACCGGTGTCGAAATTTGGAAGACTTTTCAGAGCTCTGTTTAAAAAACTTTCTTGTGACAAGTTGGGATCGAATTTAATTAAAGTACTAATTGTTCCTTCATCATCAGCCATCAAAAGCTCTCTTTTGGCTCCGTAATGTTTTCTAGAAAGAGCGCGGAAAAGGTCGCTACCATATTTAGTTTCAACTCCCACGCATTTGGATTTTTTAAGAAAATGCGACTCCTTTTCATCCTCAGTAATCGTTAAAAATACGGCGCTGCTTTTTTTAACTTCGGCGCCATCAATAATTCTTTTGCAAAATTCTTGGCGTTTCTCTTCCGAGGTTGGAACCGTGTTGGAGGCAAAGATGTCGCTTCTTAGAAGTTGCTCTTTTTTAGCTTCAAAATCGTCATTATTTCTAGCTTGAGGTGGATTAATGGTTTGTCCGCTAGTTGATAATTTACCGCTATGTTCTACCAAAATATTTCCTAGCTCTGCACAGTCGGGATAAGTTGAGGACAAGGATTTTGTTTTCCCCATCGCTGCTTTATGGAGTGAGCTATTTTGTGGGCCGCGAGCCATAATTGGAAAATTAATGCCCTTATCCAGCAGCATTTGGGTAGTTTGAATCAAGCCATTTTCGGCAGCCAAATCTAGCAAAGTTTTGCCTTTAGAATTAGTGGCATTGAGATCAATTTCATTTGAATCAATTGCGGTCTGTAAAATTCTGGCAAAATCTTGATCTTTACTTTTGTTAACTTGATTCAAGAAATTTTTTTCTTTGTCAGAAAGAACTACTGTAGCATCTCTAAGAATGTGGGGATCAATTGTCATTTGTAGCGAGCCATGCTTAATCTCAATTTGATCTTTACCTAGCAAAACTGTCCCTTTAATGAGATCACCTTCGCTTAGGGTTACTTGTTCAAAGCTTTGCTGCAAGGTGCTGGAAATTTCTTTGGCAGGTTTAGTAACTGTAGTTGTTGGAGCTGAAATATAATCTGATCCCATGCATTCCAAAAATAAGCTTTTGCGCTCTGTAGGTATTGCAACTACTTGGGCCTTGGTAACATCTAATGACAGCATTCGACCTTCTTTAACTAGTTCTTTTAAGGCCTCTTCCGCATTAGTGTATTTATCACCGGTTTGACTTGCTCCGACATCGCGGGAGTTGAGGTGAGCTAGCATTAGTTCCTTTTGTACGTAGCGTAAAACTCTAGGATCTAGAGAATCAAAATTTGCCGGCATGTTTTTTCTAATGTTGGTAGCATGAATTGCTTCCTTATCTACAACATCTTCTTCAAAAAATCTTAATCCAAGTCCTTGAGCCAGAACACTCATTTGATGAGATTTCGGATAAGTTTTTCCGTAAATTTGAAAATCTTGTTTGTCGTCGGCTTTAATTGAAATTAGCGGCGTTAAAGCTTCCAGAGGGATATTATGTTTTACACAATGTCCCTTAAGCTGCTCCGCCATTCTTTCTAAAGACGGAGGTTTAATATTGTCGTAAGTGCCGACGTAAGCTAAGAAGGCGGGGTTATTTCTAGGGTCATCAGTTTTTGGTAACCATGGCCCGACAAGGCTAAACATCTCAACTCTTTGTTCAAAGGTGAAAGGGTTTTTTAGTAAATTTCTATTTTCACCGGAAGATCCAATCATGATCAAAGCTGGTGGTAAGTGGCTAAATTCTGGGCTGGAATTTTGTAGAATTGAACTTCTGATACGTAAATTTTCCAACACATGCATGTGGCCTTTATGAACCGGCTGGTATCTTCCAATTGTTGCTGGGATTGAAACAGCTCCTAAACCGTGAGTTGCAAATTTACCAAGATGGGATGCTGCTTTTTTCATAGGAGAAAAATTAAAAGTTACTAAAAACTATCATTGCCTTCAATTTCGGTATTCATTGAAAAAACCTCTTCTGCAACAAGTTTTTCGGAAAAATATTAAAACTCATCTTTAGAATGCCAACTATCCTCCAGCAACCCGCTGGTCGAGCGGAGTCGAAACCTACCATAATTTTACGCTCAATGTTTTATGCAAGGTAGCCCAACCTTAGGTAGGTCTCGACTCCGCTCGACCAGCTGGTTGTGTCAAGGTTAATGTGGTGTTTCAGGATCTATTCCAGCAAGCGCAGTGCGTGCAATTGTTAGAACAACCACCTTCCTCGCCCCACATTTTTTTAAAGTTTTGGCACAATTTTCTACCGTCGCACCCGTCGTCATCACATCATCAATCAGCAGAATTTTTTTACCTCGTACTAGCTCACGATATTTTTTATTCACCGCAAAAACATTTTTTAAATTATTTTCCCGCTCCTTTTTTCTTAACTCAATTTGGGGTTTAGTATTTTTTGTTCGAACTAAAAAATCCGGAAAAAACTTTTTTGTTGGTGCTAACTTGACTAAATTCTTTGCCAGCAAAACCGCCTGATTAAATTTTCGTTTCTGTAATCTTTTAAGATGCAGTGGTACTGCGACAATGAAATCGCAATCAGCAAGCTCGCTTTTAGATTTGGCAAGTAAAAGTCGGGCAAATTTCTGCGCCAGAAAAGTTTGATCCCGATATTTCAGCGATCCGATGATTTTTCTTAAAAGGTGATTGTAGCGGAAGATCGCAATGGCTTTGTCAAAGCTGGGTTTTTTAGTCAGGCATTTGCCACAAATTAAACTCAACCCTTGAAACTCAAACGGATAGGCGCAAATTGTGCAGTTTGGTTCGGAGATGAATTGCAATTTCACCCAGCATTTTTCGCAAAATAAACTGTCAGCACTAATAATTTGCTCGCAAGCAAGGCAGTGGCTTGGAAAAATAATTTCCAAAAAATTCTTTAAAATTTTCATTTTTACGTGATGTCTCAAGAGGTTTTATTTGACCGTAATTTACTGCGCCAAAATCGCGCCCGTGCGGCCAAGGGTTTTGCGCAGCATAATTTCTTGCACATGGAAGTTGCAAATAGAATTGCGGAAAATGTTGAGTTTTTAGGGCGTGAATTTGAAAGTGTGTTGGAAGTTGGAGCGTTTGACGATTATCTTTGTAACCTGATTCTAAGCGGACCCCGCAACAAGTTAGGGGTGACAATGGAGGAAGATACTTCTCAAGAACTGTCACCCCGCACTTGTTGCGGGGTCCACTACCAATTCACGGATGATGCCGAAGTTTTACCATTCAAACCCGAATCCTTCGACCTAATTGTTAGCAACTTAAATTTTCACTACATCAACCAAATTCCTGAATTTCTAATCCAAATCAAAAG
>CANGQE010000140.1 GCA_947455845.1 Rickettsiales bacterium | reverse complement strand
ACCTCTTTTATCGCATCTAGCAAGTGATGCATGGATACAATTCTATCCTCACTGGCTCCATTAACTTTAACGACCTGACCTTTGTCATTTACAGTTTCCATAATCTCCAGCATTTTCTGGGGAGTTGGGTGAGTAATGGTTTTTACGATCTTCACTGCTTCATCATAGGTTAGTTCCGGCTCAATATCTTTTGCCGCAATCTTTTGTTTTAGGGTTAACTCATCAACAGCCTTGGTCAAAGCCACGATTCTTTCCGGCG
Source organism: Rickettsiales bacterium (assembly GCA_947455845.1). GTDB lineage: Bacteria > Pseudomonadota > Alphaproteobacteria > Rickettsiales > UBA1997 > UBA2645. Next base: position 3,984 of record CANGQE010000140.1, on the reverse strand, counting down.
TTAGAGCTGCTTGCTCAATTGGTAGAGTTGCCTGCGTGGCAACGGTTTTCATAAAGGCTGCGGTTTGTTTGGGCGTTAGATTCTCATAAGGCAGCTTATCGTAACTGAGGTGACAAAGTTTGATTAGAAAAAATAAGCGCGATTCGCTAAAGTCAGAAATCTCCGAACTTTTTCCTCGATCAAGAATTTTATTAGCATCGAGTTCACTAATTGATTCAGACTGCTCTTTAATATTACTAATAAGCTCTGCTCTTTTGGCAAAAAGTGTACTTCCAATCAACGTCGCATCCTGCAGCATCTTATGCAGTTCTATTTTTTGTCTGGGAGTTGAAACCACCAACGGTTCAGCGATAAACTCATGTCTTGAATAGATCAGAGGCGAAGTTGTTCCAACCCATGGATCTTTGGCAACAGTACTTGAGTGACAAAATTTCTGATAGAATGGATTGTTTTCAAGGCGCTCCTTTGCTGCCACCACTGCGGTTAATTTTTCCGGCGAAAGTTCAAATTTTTCCAACTTCTCTTTGGTCAATGTAACAAAGAGTTCCTCCCGCCTTTCTCTTAGAGCTCCTGCTAAATATGTTTCATCTTCGGGATTCGTCTTTCCACCTGTCGTAAGATGTATTCTATTTGCCGGAGACATCATTGATAACACATAAGGAACCTCCCCGATTAAAATGAGATTCAAAATTCCCGAACCCGATTCTTTCTCCCAATCAGACGGCCGAATTGATGATGAATTTTCACATCTTTTCACAAATTCTGTAGCGAGACTTCTTTTTATCAAGGCTGCCGGCGCTGCTCTTAATCTCAAAAAAGCACTAGGTCTCATAATTACCAATTTCATTAATCACGTTGAAGAGTTCTTCGGCAAAAAGCAAAAATAGCTTCGCGTATTCTTCTAATATTCGAAAGATTATTTCTAACAACATTCCCCAAATTATGAAAAAACTTTCTCTAATAATCGCTGCGATTTCTTTATTCACAACAACGGCGGCAATGCCAAGGCGGCTTCCGCCTGAAATATAATTTCTAAAAACTTAGAAAAGTTTTTGTAAAGACCCAACCTTTTCATCATTAGCTATCCCTTCTCTTCTCCATAATATTTTTCCCTTATTATCCACCAGCAGGGCATAGATTTTATCTTCTTTCATTTGGGTAATTTTAAAAAACTCTTCTCGATTAGTGTATACTGTGATGGTGCGTTTTCTTGCGACTTCATCAGGAATTCCAAAACGCATGCCGTTGTTAACCCACATCCTTTTAAAAGCTGAAAGTTCATAAATTAAAGGAATCTCATAAAAACTTAAGTTAGGATTTTCTTTCAGAATGGGCTCTATCGCCTTAATCCAAGTGTCAACTTCCGCCTGCTGTTCGCGCTTAAATGCAATGATTACAAGGTTTAATTTATTTTCAAAAATAGCCGGAAGCTCTTGCTTCTGACCGATAAGGTTAAGGCCAGTAATTTTGGGGAAATAATTATTCTGATTAGCTTCAATTTTTGAATTTTCTCCTGCGCCAATTACGCATGAAGAAATTGTAAGTAACAAAACAACTAAGATTATTTTTTTCATAAGATAAATTTATTTTCTGAGTTTACTGCAGTTTTGCGATTTTGCTAAGTTCTAATCAGCGTAAAAAATATGCCAAAGTCCAAAGAACTTTGGCACATCACTTTAGATCGGCTATATTGTAACCAAAATATCGCAAGGCGGATCAATCAAAAAAGTTTCGGCAACATTAAGAGATACTAATCTAGCGATTCCGCTTCTTCCATGAGTTCCAATAACCAACAGTTGTGATTTTGAATAAGGAACTTCTTTGTTCAAAACATCAACTATCGAACCTTTTTCCAATTTATTTTTAACTTTATACTTAGCATTTTCCTTACCAGACTTGCCTAGATCACTGACTGCTTCTTTCATAATGCTATTCATTTCTTCTTCGCAACTTTCCCTGTGATCATTTTCCAGAGAAGAAACTCCCATACCGCCCAGAAACGGCATATAGTAACTGTGAATCAAAGTAAAATTAGCCTCAGGAAACAAGCTCAGCGCTGATTTTAGAGAATTTTTAGAGTGAGAGTTGAAATCCACCGCTACTAAAATTTTCTTATATTCAGATTCAGAGCGATCTTTCACAACCAAGACAGGCTTTAAAGAACCTTTTACTACCCTCTCGATAACCTTACCAATCATCAAACCGTCTTTATTTGTATGGCGATGTAGCCCAAGAACAATTAAATCTGCTTTTGTTTTTATGGTTGCCTGCAAAACTTCTACATGTGGAACACCAACAACAACCTCTATTTTGTAATCAACCTTCTGGGTTTTTCCATCTAACACCGCAAGTATCTCTTTTTTGGCTACTATCATAAGATCTTTATGAAGTGTCTCCGGACTATCCTCGTCAACTACATGCAAGATTGTTAATCTAGCTTCGTAACTTCTTGCCAATTTCAGAGCTCTAAGTATCGCCCTATCGGATCGAGATGATAAATCAGTAGTAACCAGAATATTTTTCATAAAAAATTTAATAAAATCAGGAATAAATGCGCCAAAAACTAATCCCAGAGATAGTTTTAAAACTATAACAAAGCCAGAAAAGTTAAGGTTTCTAAGTAGCTGTGGTATATATCAATAGTATTAATTTCAATAACTTAATAACCCGCAAAATATAATCATCACATCAAACAAAATATTTTGTAACAGCCCCATAATGTTAATAATCAGGCTTCAACAAACTTAGACACTGTTAGCTAAATTTTTTTGTGCTTGTGCTAAAATTGCCTGAAGTTTTGGCTTTTCCATTTTGCGTAAATTGGCGTAAGCAAAGGTTAGGCGCTGGTTATTTTTTAGCTGTGTCTCATTTTCTTGTAAAAAATTCCAGTAAAGCGCGTTGAAAGGACAGGCGTTTTCGCCAACTGATATTTCAGGATCGAAGCGGCAAGATTTACAAAAATTCGACATGCGCGAAATATATTTACCGCTGGCTGCGTAAGGTTTGCTTGCCATCAACCCACCATCAGCGTGCAATGCCATGCCAAGAGTATTAGGAGCTTCAACCCATTCAAAAGCGTCAGCGTAAACGGCCAAATACCATTCATGAACTTCCTTGGGAGCAATACCGGCAATTAAAGCAAAATTTCCGGTAATCATCAAACGTTGAATGTGATGCGAGTAAGAATGCTCTTTGGTTTGTTTGATTACTTCGCTTAAACAAAACATTTTAGTTTCGCCAGTCCAATAAAATTCCGGCAAAGCTCTTTTGGCGTTTAGAAAATTATTTTCTAAATAGTCTGGCATTTTCAGCCAGTATATGCCGCGCACATATTCGCGCCAACCCAGAATTTGGCGGATAAATCCTTCAACAGCATTTAGCGGCGCTGTGCCCGCGTGATAAGCGCTTTCAGCCATTTTGCAAATTTCAAGCGGCTCTAGCAATCCAACATTAATGTAACAAGAAAGTAGCGAGTGATAAAGGTAAGGCTCGCCTGATACCATGGCATCTTGATAATCACCAAAATTAATCAGCAATTCATCAATAAAATGTTTAGCTTCAAGCAAAGCTTGTTCGCGGTTTACAGCAAAATGAAAAGGTAATAAATCGCCAAAATTTCTGGGAAATTTTTCTGCAACCAAATCTAGCACTTGCAAAGTGATAGCATCTTTTTTGTGACTAATTCTTGCCGGCGATTTCATGCCGGTTTTTGGCGCTTTACGATTTTCAATGTCGTAATTCCATTTGCCACCAATTGGCTTATTTGTAGCATCAAGCAAGATTTTATGTTTCTTGCGCATCTCGCGGTAAAAAAATTCTAAGCGTAGTTGCTTTTTACCTTTTGCCCAATTTCTAAATTCAGATTGGCTACATAAAAAACGAGTATCAGGAAAAATTTCAAAAGTGATTTTATAAATTTTTTGCCAGTGCCAAACCTTTTGCCAAACCCTATATTCTGATGGTTCAGTTAAAGAAATTTTTTGT
>CANGQE010000139.1 GCA_947455845.1 Rickettsiales bacterium | reverse complement strand
ATTAAGCCCCACCACCATACTAATCTACGAATGAGCTCTTCGCCTCTCATTGCAGCTTTAAAAGAGGTCTCAATTCTATTTAAAATTTCATTCATAAATTATGATTTATTTGATTTGTCATCCTTAACTGCTTGTTGTGCTTCTTTTGCCGTGCCTACCCAAGGCATTTCAAAATCGAAGTTACGGAATTCTTGCATTAGCTTTACCGGTTCGTAAATAACTTTTTTCAACTCTGCGTCATAACGAACTTCTTTGTAACCCGTCAAAGGGAAATCTTTGCGTAGAGGATAGCCCTCAAATTCATAATCTGTAAGGATACGACGTAAGTCAGGATGTCCTGTAAAAACAATACCATACATGTCAAAAGCTTCGCGCTCAAACCAACCGGCAGCACTAAAAACTGTAGTTGCAGTTACAACTTCTTCATCTTCTGCAAGAGCAACTTTTACGGTAAGGCGGCTATTTAGTTTTAAGCTGAGAAGATTGTAAATCACTTCAAAACGTGGCGCTCTGATGCCAAGTAAGTCTGCACCAAAAAGATCGATCAAAACTTTATAGGAAAGATTTTGGTCATCGCGCAAAAATTGTAAAAATTCGATAATTTTTTCCGGCGTCACATAAATGATGAGATTATCGTAACTGATTGGATCCACCACAGTTGCATCAGCAAAATTATCTTTGATGTAAGTGGCTTGTTCTTGAAGATTTTTCATGATCATTTTTATGAATTTATCAGTTAACAATTAGCAATTAACAGTTTCTTACTGTCCGTTAACCAACCCCAACTGATAATTGTTAATTGCTAATTGTTAATTTTTTCTAGCGCTTAAATCTTCCCGTTCTTTTGATTTTTCTTTGTAGTAGTAGAACCCCGTAAAGCAATGCCTCAGCAGTTGGAGGGCATCCCGGAACATAAACGTCAACAGGAACAATACGATCGCAACCACGTACTACCGAATAAGAATAATGGTAGTAACCACCACCATTGGCGCAGCTTCCCATTGAAATTACGTAACGCGGTTCCGCCATTTGATCGTAAACTTTACGCAGTGCCGGAGCCATTTTATTAGTGAGAGTTCCGGCCACAATCATTACGTCAGATTGGCGCGGAGACGGACGAAAAATTAAACCAAAACGGTCAAGATCATAGCGACTGGCCGCTACTTGCATCATTTCAACGGCGCAACAAGCTAGACCAAAAGTCATCGGCCACAAAGAACCAGTACGTGCCCAATTCACCAAATCGTCAATTTTTGCAGTTACAAAACCACGATTATTATCACCTTCAGCAGCTTGGTTGAGGAGGATGTCTTGGTTGAGGGGGCTTGAGTTTTGCACGGAGAATTTAGTTAAATTAAAAATTGGGAGAGTGGGAATAGATCCTGAAACAAGTTCAGGATGACACCGAGAGATGGTCTACTTCCACTCAAGCGCGCCGCGTTTCCATTCGTAAATGAAGCCAACGGTCAGAAGCGATAAAAACACGATCATCGACCAAAAGCCGAAGATGCCGATTTTGCCCAGTGATACTGCCCAAGGAAAAAGAAAGGCCACTTCTAAATCGAAAATAATGAATAAAATTGCTACTAAATAAAACTGCACATCAAACTCATTACGCACCCTGCCCTCGCCTTCAAAACCGCACTCGTAAGGTGAAAGTTTTTCGCTGTCGCCGGTTCTTTTATTAAGCAAAAAGGGAATTAGCATGATGGCGCAAGATAGACCAATCGCTACTGCTAAGAATAATAAAATCGGAAAATATTGGGATGACACGAAGTCAGCGCTGGCAATAGCTTGAACCGCTTGTGTTATTGTTTGAGAATTGTCCATTTTGTTGATTGAATTTAAGAAATGCGTCAAATAATTTTGTAAGCCAAGGAAAATAATTTCACGACACAACAAAATCAATTTAAAAAATCTATGATCGCAGAAACTTATACGGCGCTGGTTACACCTTTTAAAAATGATAAAATTGATGTAAAGTCTTTAGAAAAATTAGTTGAGTTTCAGATTAAAAACGGCGTCAGCGGAATAGTTCCTTGTGGCACAACCGGCGAGTCTCCGACTCTTTCTCATGATGAGCATAATTTAATGATTGAGCTTTGTGTCAAAATGGCTGGCAGTCGCGTTAAAATTATGGCAGGAACAGGATCTAACTCCACCGATGAAGCGGTGATGATGACTAAATATGCCAAAAAAGTTGGTGCTGATTCTTGTTTAATCGTTGCTCCTTACTACAACAAACCAACTCCTGAAGGTGTTTTTCAGCATTATAAAGCTTTGAATGAATGTGGCATTCCGCTTTATATTTACAATGTTCCGGGACGTTCGGTAATTAATATTTCTGACCAAAACTTGGCTCGTATTGCTGAGTTAGAAAATGTTGTCGGTATTAAAGATGCTACTGGAGATCTGGCTCGAATTGCCACTTTACGCCTGCTAATTAATAAAAAGTTTTCTTACCTTTCCGGTGAAGATGTCACCGCTGTCGGTTACAATGCCATGGGTGGCAATGGTGTTATTTCGGTTACTTCTAACATTGCACCAAAAATGGTTAGCGATTTACAAAGAGCTACAGAAAAAGGTGATTATGCTGCTGCCTTAAAAATTCAGGATCAGCTGACTAATCTTCACGATGTCATGTTTTGCGAAACCAATCCAATTCCCGTCAAATACGCTGCCAGCTTAATGGGATTGTGCGAATCAGAAACGCGTTTGCCACTAGTTACACCTTCAGCTGAAGCCAAAGCAAAAATCGAGAAAGAGATGAAAAAACTAAATCTAATCTAATGAATATCATCCTTGCCAAACCACGCGGATTTTGTGCTGGCGTTACCCGCGCCATCGAAACTGTTGAAAAAGCCATCATCAAGTTCGGAGCGCCAGTTTATGTGCGTCACGAAATTGTGCACAATAAATTTGTCGTGGAATCGCTACGCCAAAAAGGTGCAATTTTTGTTGATGAAGTTGATCAGATCCCCGTTGGTGCTATTACAATTTTTTCTGCTCACGGCGTTTCTGACAAGGTTGAAGAAGATTCTTTGGAACGTGGTTTAGATGTAATTGATGCCACCTGCCCTTTAGTTAGTAAAGTTCATCGCGAAGCCAAAAAATATGAGGAAGAAGGTTGCGAAATTATTTTGATCGGCCATCGCGGACATCCTGAAGTTGAAGGCACTAGCGGTCGAGTTAAAAAAGACGTAATTTTGGTGACTGACGAAAATGATGCTCGCACCGTTGAAATCAAAAATCCTGAAAAAATTTCTTACGTAACTCAAACAACTTTGAGCGTTGATGATACTAAAAAAATCGTCGAAATTTTAGAACAAAGATTTCCTCAAATGCAGCAAGGTCTTGCTACAAAAGATATTTGTTACGCCACTCAAAACCGCCAAGATGCAGTTCGTGACCTTTCCAAAATGGTTGATATTTTGCTAGTTATTGGCGCTAAAAATAGTTCGAATTCCAATCGTTTACGCGATTTGGGCGAAGAATGTGGTCTAAGATCTTATTTAATTAACGGTGCTTCTGATATCGAAAATAGCTGGTTTGAAAATGTAAATAATATCGGCCTGACAGCCGGAGCCTCAGCACCTGAGGTTTTGGTGCAAGAGGTGATCAATAAAATCAAAGAAATTTCTCCTTCAGAAGTGAAAGTCTCAGACATGGATGGAATTACTGAGAGCACTTTTTTTGTCTTGCCGCGTAAGGTGCGGAAGTAGAATTGGCAATTCCGGTTCGATTATTTTTTCTTATCCGCTGGTCGAGCGGAGTCGAGACCTACCAGAAGTTTACGCTCAATGTCTTGCACGCGGTAAGAAACTTGAGGTAGGTCTCGACTCCGCTCGACCAGCGAGTGAAGGACCGAAACTATTCTTAAAAGTGATAAGCCAACTTAGCGTAAAGTTCGTTTGCCTGTAATGTTCCGCTCCATACTGGTACTAAAGTTCCAGCACCGAGATTGCTTGGGTGTAGATTATCAGGATCGTCATTTATGTAATTCGAACTCTTGAATTCCCCACCGTTAAAATATCTGTAACCAAGTCTAAGTTCCCAGAATGAATCTAGAGCAGTAGTCACACCGAACCCCATTTGATAAGAAGGAGAAGTTACGGTATTACTATCCATTGAGCCCGTCGCAAATCTAACCTCCCAAAAAATTTAAACTAAAAAAATCTAACTCAGAACTTTTAGAAATTTCTTACTCGATTTTTTTGGAATTTTTTTGATTTTTTCTGCGTTTTGGTTCGCAGTTTTGGTAATTCTTGGTTGTTTTT
>CANGQE010000138.1 GCA_947455845.1 Rickettsiales bacterium | reverse complement strand
TTAAGTGAGGTGTTAAAATCTCTAAATCAGTTCCCTTAATTGCAACTTTAACCAAAGTGTTTTTAGCAATTTTCATGCTGCCACCCTTTGCTTTCAAAGCAATACGCATGTCGTAAAGTTGTTTGTCAGTCATTCCACGATAATGTACAATAGACACGAAGGCACTATTAGTAAGACTATCTTTTAGTGAAGAAACTAACGCTGATTTTTGATTCTTATTCATTTTCTTTGAGTTCCCGAAATTGTTTTACAGAGAATCGATGGCAACCTGTACAGAAGGTCCCATGGTTGTATTTAGATAAAATTCTTTAATGAATTTTCCTTTCGAACTTTCCGGCTTAGAGTCTTTAATTGCTTTGACAATAGCTTTAGTATTCTCAAGTAGGGCTTTAGGGTCGAAATTAGCTTTACCAACTAGGCAGTGAACTGTTCCGGCTTTGTCATTTTTAAAATCAATTTTACCTTTCAAAGCATCTGAAATGGCTTTTTTGATATCGGTAGTAACAGTACCATTTTTTGGGCTTGGCATTAAACCACGGGGCCCAAGTTTTCTGGCAACTTTACTAATTTTTTGCATTACGTCTGGAGTAGCAACGGCACAATCAAAATCAACAAATCCTTCTTCGATTTTAGCGATTAGATCTTCAAGACCTGCCATCATTGCACCAGTTTCAAGAGCAAGCTTTTGTTGATCTTCGTTACCGGTGAAAACAATAACTTTTACTTTTTTACCAGAACCGTGTGGCAACAAAACTGAACCTTTTACAGTTTGATCAGATTGTTTTGCATCAATTCCAAGATTGACTGCAAGATCAACAGACTCAATAAATTTGCGTCCGTTGGTTACAACTAGTTCCTGAATTTTTTTAATTCCTTCTTCTAAGTTAGAAGCAGTGAATTTTTCAACTACTTGAATTTTTTTTGCTTTTTGAGCTTTTTTTACTTTTGTCATGATTATTCTACTACTTCTAGACCCATTGAAATGGCGGAGCCTTTAACCATTTGTACACAAGCTTCAATATCAGTTGCGTTCATGTCGACCATTTTTTTGCCGGCAACACTTCTGATTTGAGCCATAGTAATTTTACCAGCGCTCTCTTTTCCGGGAGCTGATGAACCTTTCGCTAAACCAATTTCTTTCATGATTAAATAAGAAACCGGAGGGTTCTTAGTTGTGAAAGTAAAGCTTTTATCTTTGTAAGCGATAATGGTAACTGGGATCGGAGTGCCCAAATCATAATCGAATTTTAAAGCATTAAACTGCTTACAAAATTCCATGATGTTAAGACCTTTTTGACCCAATGCTGGCCCGATTGGAGGAGCCGGATTAGCTTTTCCTGATGGAACCTGCAATTTAATGAGGCCCAGAATTTCTTTTTTGCTTTTTGACATAATTTATTCTTGATGAGGCTTTAGAGCCTTGATTTTATTGGCTTCTTGAGGATAAAAAGATCGCCCTCCTTTTTGCAAGGCGCGGCAATCTATTTTTGCAAAAGTAACTTGCAACAGGTTTTTTTAAGTTTTTTTTAAAAAAGTCACAACAATTAACAATTATCAGTTAATAATTATCAGTTGGGAGTTTCTAACTGTTAATTGTTAACTGCTAATTGTTAACTTGCGCAAGTGGTCTAGTTAAATTATTTAAAAACTACCCACAACCGCGACCTATCTTCTTTCAAAACCTTAAGCGACCTTTTCCACTTGATTAATGTCCAACTCCACTGAAGTTGCACGACCAAAAATCAAAACCGAAATTTTAACTTTTTGTTTTTCTGAATCGAAATCTTCAACCACACCTGAGAAAGATTCAAATGGGCCTTCGATTACATTTAGAGTTTCTCCGATGTCGAACATCACATTCTTACTATCTGAAGCTTGCTCAGAAGAAAGTTTTAGAATTTCTTGCATCTTCACTTCGCCAACCGGCTGCGGGGTATTTTTACCACCCAAAAATCCCATTACTTTAGGGATAGAATTAATGATGCTGTATGCCTCACTGGCAAGGTTAGCTTGAATAAAAACATATCCAGGAAATAACTTTTGAGCTTCCTGAACTTTTTGTCCTTTTTTAATTTTAACAACCGGCTTAGTTGGAACTAAAACTTCGGTAACATCTTTACCGAGAACGCCACGTAGAATCATTGATTTAACATCTGCCGCCACTTTATTTTCTTGGCCGGCCATAACGTTGAGAATGTACCACTTATTGTTATTATTGTCTTCCATGAGCAAATTTTAAAAAAATTATAAACCGAAAATAATTCCGATGGTTTTTGAAATAAGAAAGTCCGCAAATAAAATTGCCAAAGAAACAATCACGATAGTCACAAGAATTGTGACGGTTGTGATGTAGGTTTCTTTCTTTGACGGGATGTAAAGCTTCTTCAGCTCTTCAATTACATCTCTAAAAAATTTTAGCATTTAAAAAATAAAATTGTGCAGTGATAGCTCATTCAAATTGAAGAGCTATTAAAAACCCGAATAGATCCTGAAACAAGTTCAGGATGACGCCGAGAATGAGAGATAGTCTCCCTCAAGAACTCCGTCATCCTGAACTTGTTTCAGGATCTAAGAAAAGTGGCAGGAGCGAGAGGAGTCGAACCCCCAACCAACGGTTTTGGAGACCGCTACTCTACCAGTTGAGCTACGCTCCTAAAAACCTGTCCTAGATCTTTTTTATTCCCATATTTAGTCCTAATTCTGGCTTATTTCTTGGTAAAATTTTTTAAAATATATCCAGATATTTATCAAATTTTACCAAAAAAGCGCTCAAAATATGCCAAAATCTGAGAATAAAAAAGATCTAGGACAGGTTTAAAAAATTAACGTCTAGATTTCGACGTTGATTTCTTTTTTGTTTGTTCTTTTTTTACTTCTTCTTTTGGGACGGCGATTTCTTTTTCTTCATATTTTTGAAACCCTGTTTCAAAACAAATAGGATCCGCCGATCCGTTATCTTTCACATTAGCTCTGCAATAAAACAAACCTTTGTCCGGATCGCTAATCCAAGCGTCCTTCTGATCGGTTACAAGATTATTGTGAGCAGTGCAGTCGCATAAAATTAAAAATGCGACGCACCAAATTTGTCTAAAAATTTTCATGTTTGGGTTAGTTTGTGGTGTTAAACTAAATAGTAAATTTAGGTAAGTGCGAAGTTATTTAATAATCTTAGCAACAACCCCAGCCCCTACAGTTCTACCACCTTCACGGATAGCAAAACGAAGACCTTCTTCCATGGCAATCGGAGCAATTAGTTCAACCGTAAGTTTAACATTGTCTCCCGGCATAACCATTTCGATACCTTCAGGAAGAGATACTGATCCAGTAACGTCAGTTGTTCTGAAATAAAATTGTGGACGATAGTTCTTGAAAAATGGTGTATGACGACCACCTTCATCTTTGTTAAGAATGTAAACTTCAGCTTCAAAATTTGTGTGTGGAGTAATTGAACCCGGTTTGCAAAGAACTTGACCTCTTTCTACATCTTCTTTCTTAGTTCCTCTCAAAAGAACACCAGCATTATCACCAGCACGGCCTTCATCAAGAAGCTTACGGAACATTTCAATCCCAGTACAAATAGTTTTTTGAGTCGCCTTAATACCAACAATCTCAAGCTCTTCGTTGATCTTAACAATACCTCTTTCAATTCTACCAGTAACCACAGTACCACGACCAGAAATAGAGAATACGTCCTCAATCGGCATCAAGAAAGCTTGATCAATCGGTCTTTTCGGTTCAGGAATATAAGAATCTACCGCATCCATAAGAGCCTGAATCGCAGCTTCGCCAATTTCTGATGAATCGCCTTCAAGAGCCTTAAGTGCAGAACCTTTAATAATAGGAATAGTATCACCCGGAAAATCATACTTAGAAAGAAGTTCACGAACTTCCATCTCAACAAGCTCAAGAAGCTCAGCATCTTCAACTTGGTCAACTTTATTCAAAAATACAACTAGTGAAGGAACACCAACCTGCTTGGCAAGAAGAATATGTTCACGAGTTTGTGGCATTGGACCATCAGCAGCAGAAACCACCAAAATCGCACCATCCATCTGAGCAGCACCAGTAATCATGTTTTTTACATAGTCAGCGTGTCCAGGACAATCTACGTGCGCATAATGTCTGTTAGCAGTTTCATACTCTACGTGTGCAGTATTAATGGTAATACCACGCTCCTTTTCTTCAGGAGCAGCATCAATTTGGTCATAACCTTTCTTCTCAGCCAATCCAGACTTAGAAAGATAAGTAGTAATAGCAGCAGTTAATGTGGTCTTACCATGATCCACGTGACCAATAGTTCCAATATTAACGTGAGGTTTGGTGCGTTGAAAGGTTTGTTTAGACATATT
>CANGQE010000137.1 GCA_947455845.1 Rickettsiales bacterium | reverse complement strand
TTAGGTTAATCAAATCAATCAATTTTTCTTATTAAGAACCATTCCTACATTTCGCAACCAAGATTTTGGCAAACCTGTCAAAATCAAAAATTAAACAAAGGAGAAAATATGTTAGGAATAAAAGATAAATTCCCGCAATTCAGTGGTAAGGAGGTTGTAACTAATGATGTTCACGATGCTTTCATCGACATCAGTAATGAAACTTACAAAGGAAAGTGGTTGGTGATGTTTTTCTGGCCGAAAGATTTCACCTTTGTTTGTCCGACTGAAATTGCTGAATTCGGCAAGTTGAATGAGCAATTTAAAGATCGTGATGCTCAGTTAATTGGCGCTAGTACTGATTCAGAATTCGTCCATTTGGCTTGGAGATCGCAAAAAGATGAATTGAAAAACCTGCCTTTTCCGATGTTTTCAGACGTTAAGCGCGATTTATCCACCGCTCTAGGAATTTTGGATAAAGACGAAGGTGTGGCTCAGCGCGCGACCTTTATAGTCGATCCCGAAGGCGTGATTAGGTTTGTTTATGTAACAGATTTAAATGTAGGTAGAAATCCAAGTGAAGTATTGCGGGTTTTGGACGCTTTGCAAACTGACGAGCTTTGCCCGTGTAATTGGAAGAAGGGTGATGAGGTGATTAAAGTTTAATCAGCTTGTTAATCTGGGCCCCGTCGTAGAGACGGGGTGACCGTGTAATTTAAAAAGGAGCATCATGACAAATTTAGAAGAATTAAAATCATCAATCCCTGACTACGCCAAAGATGTAAAAATCAATTTGCAAAGTTTGGTCTCTCAGGAGAATCAAGCTCTTGCAATCAAGCAAGTATTTGGCACCGCTTTGGCATCCGCTTATGCGACAAAAGAAAAAACTTTGATCGCGATCATGAGAAATGAAGTGCAAAATATTTTGTCAGATGCTGAGGTGAAAGCTGTAAAAACCGCTGCCGCATTGATGGCAATGAATAACATTTATTACCGCTTTTTGCATATTAGCTCTGATAAGGAATATTCACAAATGCCAGCCGGACTTAGGATGAAAGGCATTGCTGACCATGGAATTGAAAAAGTTGATTTCGAAATTTTCTCTTTAGCGGTGTCAATTATTAATGGTTGCGGCATGTGTATTGATGCTCATACTCATCAGTTGTTAAAGCGCGGATTGTCAAAGTCACAAGTGCAGATGGTGGCAAAAATTGCCGCCGTTATTAGCTCTGTGGCTCAAGTTTTAGTAATCCAAAATCAGGAGTAATTTATGAAAAATAATCAAACTTTAGAAAGTTTAAAAAAGGTACTAGCTAACTCTTACGCCCTTTCGTTAAAGACGCAGAATTATCACTGGAATGTTGAGGGACCAAATTTCAAATCTCTGCATGAATTATTTGATGCGCAGTATAATGAATTGGCAGATGCAATTGATGTGATTGCTGAAAGGGTAAGAGCTTTAGCCAGTAAAGTTGATGGAACTTTTGAAGATTTCCAAAGCCTAAGTAAAATCAAAAGTGGTAATAAAAATTTGAAATGTGACGCCATGGTTAAAGACTTAATCGAGGGTCACGAAATTTTAGTTGAAGCTTTGAAAGCCGGAACCAAAGCTGCACAAGAAGAAGGTGACGAAGCCAGCGCTGACATCTTTATCGGTAGATGCCAAGTTCACGAAAAAGCGATTTGGATGTTGAGATCGAGTTTGTAGAAAGATTTGAGGCGAGGCCAGCCCTCTTTGCAAAAGAGGGAGGGAGCTGCGTTAGCGGCGGAAGGGTGATTTAAAATGAGCAAGTGACGGGCAAATCACCCGTCTGATCGCTTCGCGATCATCCACCCTCTTTTACAAAGAGGGCTTTCCTTGTAGCTAGATCCGAAAACAAAAAAGCCCGTAATCATTTAATTGATTACGGGCTGTTTATTTAACTAATTTTGATCTGCTTATTCGTCAGAAGTAACCACTTCGCAATTACCATTGGCGATGTAAGCATCTAAACCAACAGTAGTGATTTCTTTGTAGCGGCTGTCACCTAAAATTCTGATTAGAGTACCAACTGGGCCTTCAGTTTGAATATTAAAGAAAACGCCGGTTTGTTTGAATTCAGCTGGGAAAGATTCGCATACTTCTTTTTCGCAGCGAGTGATGGTTTGGGCTTTTTTATCTAAGATTAAGTAAGCTTTGATGTCTCTTTTTGGGCATTCTCTTTTAGTGCAAATGAATCCGCTTTTTGGTTCGCACTTTAGTTTAGTCCAAGCTTTAGAAGCTTTGAAATAAGTTTCGGCTTCGGAGAATAATTTTTGGAAATCGAATGGTTTAATTTGAGTATCTTCGTTGAGGATATGTTTGTTAGTGCCGGACTTTAATTTGGTAGAATCTTCCTTGGCGAAAGCCGTTAAAGAAGTGAAAGCAAAGATGGCAAGTAATAATACTGATCTGATTTTCATGAAAATGAGAATTGTTGATTTAAGAAACTTATCAGTGCCTAAAAAACATCCAAGAGATTGTGGATGCAAGAAAAACTTTAAAAAAAAGCCTAATCAAAAAAAAGTGTGGTGCACCCGAAGAGATTCGAACTCCTAACCTCCTGATCCGTAGTCAGGTGCTCTATCCAATTGAGCTACGGGTGCGCGTTGCTTCAAATTCGTTGCACGAATTTGAGTTTTGAATTGAATTGCTACGCAGCGAGTGAATCGCTGCATTCGCAATAAGTTTTTTGGTTTTTTTAAAACGCTTCGCGTTTTTATACTCACCCTAGGTGTCATCCTGAACTTGTTTCAGGATCTATTCTCAAGCTCGTTTTAAGAATAAACCTTAAAGTCCAAGCCCAACAAATTTTTTTCTTTTATCAATTGAGCATTTTTGTAAAAAATCCTCTTTATCTAAATTTTGGAACTCCTTTTTAAGGCTGTTATATTCTTTGTTGCAAGTACCATTTATCTTTCCATCAACTTTTGATAAAAAGCTGTCGTTGGTTTGAGGATTGCTGGCAACTTCAGTGAGCGAAACATTAGAAGATCTGTACTGAGTCAATAAGGTTGATCGAGGATTACCATATTGTTCGTATAATTTTACAAATCTTACTCGGTATTCTTGTTGGTCTATTTCTCCTAAGTTTCGCATCTCTTCTAACTCGGAGAGATTTTTCTTAAAATTCTTTTTAACCGTTTTTTCAGTTTCTTCGTAATTAAGTAACATGGCTCGATCACTGCCATGCCCCGCTTCCCAAGTGATAGAAAGCGGCCATAACAATACATTAAAAATAGCCACGTCATAGTCACCATTGTAGAAAGAGCTACCTCCCGGAAGGAAGCCCATCTTGGTCGCAGTGCTGGGGTTGCGATTTTCTACCAGCAAACCCTTTTCTTTATAAACTTGGTAAGCTGATTTTTGTTTGGCATTAATGCCGGTGGCACATGATGAAACAAATAACAGTAGCAGTAGGGCTCGTTTCATAAAACGTTGGTGTGTGAGCAGAATTTAGTCGACGTCGTAACGGTCTTCAATATCGCGCTTTTTTAAGATGAAGGTTTTATTGTCTATTTTATTTAACATTAGGCCGTCAGAAAGTTCATCAAGTTCTTCTTTTTTAAGTGACTCAACATTTTCTTTGGTGGCGTAGTAGTTAATTCTGGTTGAAGCGTTGTAGCCACTGATTGGATCCCACAGGATTGAGAGGGGCCAGCATAATAAATTTAAAACTCCGACACCATATTCTCTGCCGTAAAAAGAGCCTCCACCAGGAAGAACTCCTAGACCGGCAGCAAGGCCAACCTTTTTTTCTTCAACGTAAAAACCTTTGGATTTGTAAACTTCTAATTCTTTTTTTTGAGCTGAGTTAACGCCATTAGCGCAATTTGTTAAAAGGCAAAATGCTAGCACAATTTGAATTTTGGCAAAAATTTTCATGTTTGGGGGTATGTTTGGTGCACCCGAGAAGATTCGAACTTCTAACCTCCTGATCCGTAGTCAGGTGCTCTATCCAATTGAGCTACGGGTGCATATTTGTTTGGTAGTGTGGCTTGAAACGTTTCGTCGCTTTTCTCGCTTTGCTCGAAGACGACTCACGCCGAGGCAAAAGCGTAGCTTTCGCCCGTTACTCATTCAAAATGCTTTCGCATTTTGTTGTGCTGAAGCACAATCACTCGTAACCCAATTGAGCTACGGGTGCAATGCTTCAAATTCGTTTTGCGAATTTGAGTTTTAATTGAATTGCTACGCAAGCGAAGAATCGTTGCATTCGCAATAAGTTTTTGGTTTTTAAAAAACGCTGTGCGTTTTTTCTTCCTCACATCCCGCTGGTCGAGCGGAGTCGAGACCTACCCTAAGTTAACGCTCCTCGTGTCAGACATTGAGCGTTAACTTAGGGTAGGTCTCGAC
>CANGQE010000136.1 GCA_947455845.1 Rickettsiales bacterium | reverse complement strand
TGCTGGTTGGCAGAAGGTGGATTATTTTATTGAAGGTGATGTGCAAAAAAATCTACAAGATTTAGAAAAGTTACTTCAAATAACCAAGGGTGGTGAATATAAATCGCCAAGTTCAAGCCCTGAAAATCCGGAATCGTCTCCTATTTTTTGTGGATTGACAGAGCAAGGCGTTATTTCCTGACTTAAATATTTCTCTCCTAAGTTGTTTTTACCTCAATTAATTTATAATCATACCAAGACTGTTGACGAGACTGTATATTCGACCACAGAAGAAAATCCAAGTTCGATAGCCCAAGGTAAAAGTGCTGTTGTCTTAAATTCGAATAATGAGAAGAATAAATTTTTTTAGTGATCTCGAAAAATTTATTAAAAATTAATAATTATCCCTGAAAACATTATATCTTGGTTAAATTTGAGTAGTTAATCATGCGCGTCCCAACAATCAATTTTTGGAGAAATATGAAAAAACTTCTGACCATTTTCTGTACCACATTGCTCATTTCTACCCAATCCTACGCTAGTGGAGTATTTATTGGTGTTGACGGATTACGTACTCATGCCAGTCACGAGGCTGACAATTCTTCACTTTTACTCGGACCTCAAGATGAAAGTAAAGCAACAGCTAATAATGCCGGATATGGAGTTAATCTCGGTGTTCGGGTTGATCCTTTAATGCTTTTTGTTTCGGCTGAAGCTTTTTATGAAAGATTAAATTCTTCTTCTACTGGTTTTCCGCAAAATATTACCGGTAGCGCAGGACCTGATATTGAGATTGATGATCGCTATGGTGCTAAAGCCAATCTTGGTATCACAATTTTGCCATGGTTCACGCCTTTTATAACTTATGGTGTTGCCAGCGTTAGTTACAAAACTGATGTTTCGGATGAAAAAACTGCTCCGCTTTATGGTGTAGGTTTAATGTTTGATTTACCTTTCTTAAATCTAAGTCTTAAGGCCGCGTATGACATCCAAAAATTTAACATCCCTTACCAAAATGGTGAAAGCGATACTACTCTTGGAGTAGCGCATTTAGGGTTAGTTTATAATTTTAGTCTGTAGCAATTTCTTATTAAAAGCTCGTTCAAATTTATTTGGACGGGCTTTTTTTTGGTTTAAATTAATTTGTCTCGATACTTGACCACAAATTCCGCATCGCCTAGCTTTCTTGTGATTTTTAATAATTCACTGATCTAATAAAATGACAGAGCATTTAGAGCTAGTTTTCCAAGAAATGACCACTCACAATCAATTATTCTGCCAGTTTGATGATCTTCACGGAGTATTGTTACTGGATGTAAAAAATCCTTTCTCGAGCGATGATTTTTTACTGGTCTCCGACATCATTGACCAACATTTTTCAGCTCAAGGTGAATTGCAAGGGCTCATCATTAATTCAAAAAAATTTCCTTACTGGACTAGTGCCCAAAACCGTAACGAATATTTAAATTTTGCGCGTGAACATCACGGTAAATTCAAAAAAGTTGCTTTGGGAATGGGAGGATTTTTTGTAAAAGTTATTGCCAAAATTGCTCATGGCCGCGTTCATCCGAAAATAAAAATCTTTAAATATAATCAAATCAGCGAAGCACAGGACTGGATTTTACACGGTAAGTAGAGAATCAACCAGAAGTTACGCTCAATATTTATACACAATATCCCAACCTTAGACAGGTCTCGACAAAACGGGTAAAGGTATTAAAAACTATACCTAACCAGCGCTGATGCTGAGTTAATGTGATAGATATATTTGTACTCATAACTATATTCCGCGCTTAAAGTGATGTTATGTGGGTGTTGCAGCATAATGTAATCTAGCGCCATTTCTCAATCTTAACTACCAATCTTCACACTCATCATTGAAATAGATCCAAGCTCAATTCCTTCGCAAAAAGTCTCAACTTTTTCATGTTCTACTTGCTGAGCTAAAATATAAAGTAGCGGAATAAAATGTTCAGTAGTTGGAGCTGCCAATGCAGAACCGGCAAGCTTTTGGAACTCAATTAGTTTTTCGTGATCCTTTTCCAGAAGTGCTTTTTTTATTTCCAGATCAAACTTAATCGCCCAATCGTAAGGTGTGGTGGCATGCCATTTAATTACTCCAAGATTATGAACTACGTTGCCGCTACCGATAATCAAAATTTCATCGCGCAAAGTTCGCAGTTTTTTTGCTAATTCGTAATGTTGGCGTGGGGTTTTATTTTTATCGATGCTGAGTTGTAAAACCGGAATAGTGGCATTTGGGTGGGTGTGAATCAATATCGACCATGCTCCATGGTCAATTCCCCAAGATGAATCGAGTTGTAATTCAGGAATTAATTTTTGAATTTTTTTAGCCAATTCCACATCGCCAAGCGGTTCATATTTTACATTAAAAAGCTCTTGAGGAAATCCGTAAAAATCGTGAATGGTTTTTAGTTTTTCGTTGGAAGTAATTTTGGTGCCAATGGTTTCATAATGCGCCGATACTACAAGAATTGCCTTCGGACGTGAAATTTTTTCTGTAATTTCTGTCCAAGTTTTAGTGTAACGATTGTTCTCAACCGCATTCATTGGCGAGCCATGTCCGAAGAAAATTGCAGGAAAAGTCATATTTTAATTTGAGGTTTATTGTTTCGAGATTTATCGAGTCACATTTAAAACTTAATTTCAATATCAAGCTCCTAGATAGTTGATTTTACTGGATCGAGGTATTGGGATTTTGGGAGTAGGACAAGTCAGGAAGGGGGTCAGGCTGCTTTTCAGCTCTTTTCCTAAAAGTAGCTTGGCCCCTTTTTATTTTAGGATCTATCCTCAACATCTTACATTTTAACTGTCCGATTTCTTCGGACAGTTGGCTTCCTTCTTGCTTTATTTTTCCTTCGTTATCTCTAATCCAGCCAGTCTTTCGGCAATAATTTTTGATTGGTCTCTTTGATTTTTCTCCGATTCTTGCCTAAAGTAATTCATAACATCTCGTGGATTTTCTCTCGTAAGCATGTCGGCCATTAACTTGTGTAAAAGATCGGGATCTCTTCCCGTCACTTCATTTCCGGGAGTTGCAGGCATGGTGTAATGGTGAAGAGTGTGAGTTCGGGGATCTTTTTTACGAGGTCCATCTAGACCCATATTTTCTAAAACTGCATTTTGTCTTTTATAGGCTAAAGCTTGTGCAGCAACTTTTGCGAACCTGCCCACTTCTTTAGTTTCGGGATTTCTAAATCTTTTTTCGTAAATTTTTGGCAGGCCGGCAACAATTTTACTTTTTTCTGCTTCTTGTCCTGAACTCATTTTTCTGCTCAAATCGTAA
The DNA here is from genome assembly GCA_947455845.1 of Rickettsiales bacterium. Lineage (GTDB taxonomy): Bacteria > Pseudomonadota > Alphaproteobacteria > Rickettsiales > UBA1997 > UBA2645. The sequence goes on along the minus strand of CANGQE010000136.1, from coordinate 1,104 downwards.
ACTTGTTGAGGCAATTTTTGATAAATTTTAATTCTGTGATCATCAATTGGTAAAACATCAATATTGCTATGACCTGCCGGTAAGGAAGGAGATCTGGTGCCCATAATTTTTTCTGCTAATTGATCGTTAGAGCCTTCAAATATAACAGTGCTGGGAGATATTCCGGGATTTGTGGCTGAGATATTAGGGGCATCAATACGGCGCATGCTTTCAACACCGTTTTTAATTACGGCTGCAGAAATTCCTAAATCCTGCATCATTTTTACTAAAGAATTGATCTGACCATTGGCGGAAATTGCTCCAAAACACTCATTGTAATTTCGTGCTTTTGATAAATTTGTTACGATCTCTTCATCTGATAAAGGAACGCCATTTTGAGCTATTAATGGTCCGTAGATTAATCTGGTCTGCTCTTGTGTGTGAGCAGTGGTGAAGCCGTCAGGACTTTCATTATGCCTTCTTATTAAATCTCCGGCATTATTAATGCCTTGTGCGTTTACGGTTACTAAATATTGCCTTTCTTCAGCTACGTTAAATTTTTGCGCAGCTCTTTCAAAAATTCTTACTAAAGGGATAATAATTCCTTCTTTGAATGTCTTCGCTTGAACTTCCTTTGGATTTCCGTCATTAAAGAGCTCCTCTCTATTTGCTACATTAAGGTAAGTATCACCCGGATTAATGACTATGAAGGGCTTGGTTTTGTCAAGACCGCCTTCACCCCATACTTGATTTTTTCCTAGAGGTGTAACTGCAGCGCTATGATGGATATCTGAGCTAAATGTAACTTTGTAAAAAAAAGCTGATTGTATTTTTTCTGCTTCTGAGGTGGGGTGTTTCATATTTTAAGCCAATGAATTTAAAGAGTGATTATGGTTCATACTTAACTTCCTTTAGTTAACAAGTTGTTGGGCTAAAGTACTGACTGAATCGCCAAATCAATCTCCTCACTAATCCTAGCTTTATCTCTTCCCAAAACGCCTTTTAAAACCAAATGATTAGAGGCGTGATCGCTGCGAAATATTGTTCTTTTGAGATTTAGATTCTCCATTAACAATTTCATTTCTTGAAATAATTCCAACAGGGTCAAGGGCTGCCAATTGCCAT
>CANGQE010000135.1 GCA_947455845.1 Rickettsiales bacterium | reverse complement strand
CCGGCAGTAGCAAGGCGAAAGAAATCGAGAGAAAAAGCTGAAAAGGTGGTAAAGCCTCCCAAAAATCCGGTGAATAAAAATAGCTTTAATCGTGGGTCAAAATTATCAAAATTTCTGACCACGAAATAATAAATAATACCGGCAATCATTGATCCGGCAACATTCACAACGAAAGTTCCCCAAGGGAAATTGGCCGATTTTGCCAGAAAGGAATTGGTTTTAGTGAGGTTCAATATTGCCTCGGAAGACAAGTAACGAGACACCGAGCCAAGTGCCCCACCGATTGCGATGAAAAAAATATTTAGCATGATTTTAACGCGGGATTAAGCCCTCTTTGCAAAAGAGGGAGGGAGCCGCGACAGCGGCGGAAGTGTGATTTAAAAATATACAAGTTTTCTGATAAATCCTCCGTCTGTCAGCGCCAAGGCGCTGGAATCCACCTCCTTTTACTCACAAAATATTTTTATTTTTTGAGTGAGTTGCAATTGCTAAAGCAATTGTGCAAAGGAGGCTTTTCCGCGTGCGGGTTCACGAATTATTTTTACGCCAACTTCTTCAACTTCTCAGCCAAATCAGTTTTTTCCCAAGAGAATCCACCATCAGCTTCAGGCTCACGACCAAAGTGACCGTAGGCTGCAGTGCGCTTGTAAATTGGACGGTTTAGACTTAGGTGGTTTCTGATTCCGCGTGGAGTTAGATCAACCAATTCGTCAATAATTTTTACTAAATCTTCACCCGGAACGCCGCTTTTGTGGTTATTCACGTAAAGTGACAAAGGCTTAGAAACACCAATTGCGTAAGAAATTTGGATAGTGCAACGCTGTGCCAATCCTGCCGCTACCACATTTTTCGCCAAATAGCGCGCCATGTAAGCAGCAGAACGGTCAACTTTAGTTGGATCTTTACCGGAGAAAGCACCACCACCGTGAGGAGCAGCACCACCGTAAGTATCAACAATGATTTTTCTTCCTGTTAACCCTGTGTCACCATCAGGTCCGCCAATTACAAATTTACCGGTTGGATTAACTAAGAATTTTTCTTCTTTGCACATCCAGCCTTGAGGTAATGATTTCTCAACGTAAGGGCGGATCATGTCGCGCACTTGTTGTTGGGTAACACCTTCTTTATGTTGGATTGAAACTAAAACAGTTTCAGCACCTACCGGCATTCCATCTTCGTAACGTAAAGTTACTTGGCTTTTAGCATCAGCGCCAAGGCCCTGAATTATTCCTGCTTTAACCGCATCAGTAATATTGTGCAAAATACGGTGAGCGTAGTAAATCGCTGCTGGCATTAGAGCTTCGGTTTCGCGGCAAGCGTAACCAAACATGATTCCTTGATCACCTGCACCTTCATCTTTAGAACCGGCAGCGTCAACACCAACTGCAATATCAGCAGATTGTCCGTGAATTAAGTTAGTAATTTTAAGATTTTCCCAATGGAAGCCTTCTTGTTCGTAACCAATATTTTTGACAGTTTGACGAATCAGATGTTCCACTTCCGCTTTAGAAATTTCCGGAGCACGAATTTCACCACCAACAATTACTGTGTTAGTGGTGGCAAATGTTTCAATAGCAAGACGCGCGTAAGGATCTTTAGCTAAATAAGCATCTACAAGAGTATCGGAGATTTGATCACAAATTTTATCAGGATGGCCTTCCGCAACAGATTCCGAGGTAAATAAAAAGTTTTTTGGCATTGATTTTGTACGATTTAAATATTTTGGAAGGCTTTCCTAAAAAGATAAAAGTGCTTAAAAGGCTTTTAAATAGCCAATACGCACGGTGGTGTAGTAGGTGTTAGTTAGAGCCAACTTTCCGGTATATTTTTGGAAACTAACGCGAATAGCATCATCAGCATTTTCACATAATTTGGCTTGGAAACCCAATCCATAAAGTCCCATTGTTTCGTGGGCTTTATTATTTACTGAAAGTCCTGCGCTAGTAACGTAAGTTAATTTGCTGTTAACGTCTGCAACACCACCTTCAGCAAAAAGTTCAAATCTATTATTGATTGGCATGTAGGCCAAAACTGAGAAATTATATTGGTTCAATTTAAAACGCGCTTCTTGCGATAAAGATCCGATATTTTGTAGCGAGTCATTTTTCAATTCGGTTTGGGCCCAGTTGGCATTGAAACCTAAAAATTTATGAACCCGAAAATTTGCACCCAAAGCAATATTTTGAAAGTGACTCATTTGCTTGCCGAAGTTGTTGGTGGTGAATTCAGAGTTAACACCACCACCGCTTAGAACTGGTGCACTATATTCAATTGTAGCTGCCGGTGTGAAGAAAAATTCATCGCTGATTTTAGCGAAAGATTGAAGTGAAAAAAGTGAAAAAATTGCGGTGTAAAGAATAATGTTTTTCATATATTTTAGCCATTTTGTTTAAATGATCGTGCAAAATAATAGATCCTGAAAGAAGTTCAGGATGACGGTAAGTGGAGAATTTACATACAACCACATCATCCTGAACTTCTTTCAGGATCTCTGTTTAAACACCAAGCTAAATTTATAAAAGAGCAAAATCAATTTTTCTTTCTGCTTCTTGTTTTGAGAATAGATCATGAACTGCTGGTCGAGCGGAGTCGAGACCTACCTGAGGTTCCTGCTGCCTTTTCGTAAAACATCGAGCGTAAACTTTGGGTAGGTCTCGACTCCGCTCGACCAGCGGGTTAGTTAGCATTGAACGCGTTCTAAAGCAAAATCAATTCTCCTCTCCACTTCCGCCTTTTCTAAAATTTCAATCACGTCAAAAATTCCTCCTGCTGAGGCGGAAGAGAAAGTTAAGATAATACGTAACAACGGTCCGAAATCCTTGATCTTTAGGCCTTGAGACCCAGCAAAATCATTTAGAGAATTTTTGATTCCGTCGTGAGTCCAGTCACTTAGCTTAGAAAAATTCTCGCGCAAATCAGCAATTAAAGATTTTTTTTCAGCAATAATTTTGCTACTTGCTTCGTCAAACTCTCCAACAAAATCATCAAAATAAATTTCTAAACTTTTTACTAAATCATTAGAAACAACAGCCCTTTCTTTGACAAATTTTAAGGCTTTTAAAATTTTAGCCTTCTCATTTTCTGATGGACTTCTCGCAAAAGAAATTAATTGCAAAAGTTCCTCTTCGTTTCTTTCTTTTAGGTAATGCTTATTCACATTCCCCAACTTCACAAAATCAAAACGCGCGGGTGATTTGCCAACTTTATCTAAATTAAACCACTCAATCGCTTGCGCATCGGAAATCATTTCAGCATCACCACGTGACCAACCCAAACGCAGCAAATAATTACGCATTGCTTCCGGCAAATAGCCCATTTCTTGGTAATCAATTACTGAAGTAGCGCCGTGGCGTTTGGACATTTTAGATCCGTCCGGTCCGTGAATTAATGGAATGTGAGCAAATTCTGGAACTTTCCAACCCATCGCATCAAAGATTACTTTCTGTCTGAAGGCATTGGTTAAGTGATCGTCGCCGCGAATAATGTGGGTAACGTTCATGTCGAAATCATCAACTACAACGGCCAGCATGTAGGTTGGCGTACCATCGCCACGCAGCATTACTAAATCATCGAGTTCTGAATTTTTAACGCGAATTTCACCTTGTACTAAATCGCGAATCACCATTTCACCTTCAAGAGGTGCTTTAATTCTGATAACGGGTTTAACGTTTGATGCTTGCGATCGAATTTGATCACGCCACGGACTTTTAAAACGAAAAACTTCTTTTTTCTCTTCGGCTTTTTTACGCATCTCATCCAATTCTTCGGCTGCCGTGTAACACAAATAAGCCTGACCTTTTTCTAATAATTTTTCGGCAACCTCTTTGTGACGCGCTTGATTTTTTGATTGTAAAAAAAAGTCACCATCATGCTTCAAACCAAGCCAGTCAAGACCTTGCAAAATTGCATCAATTGCTTCTTTGGTTGATCTCTTCTCATCAGTATCTTCAATTCTAAGTAGAAATTTTCCTCCGTGATGCTTGGCAAAAAGATAATTAAACAACGCAGTTCTCGCTCCACCAATATGTAAATATCCGGTTGGAGATGGTGCAAAACGAGTAATAACAGACATGGGAGAAAAAAATGAGTTTGCTTTCTTGACAATGGCGTCAGTCAAAACATTATTTAAAAATCTTATTTTATCCAAGACAATCAAAAAATTACCAAGCACAGAATGGTAGCATTAACGGCTAATGTTGATATTGGCACCAGACTCCTTGAAAAAAAGGTTATTTCTGAAGATCAACTAACAATTGCATTAAAAGAGCAAACTCGTCTCAACGGCGCTAAGACCGTGGGCGCTATCATGGTGGACATGGGTTTCATCTCAGAAGGTGCGCTGGGTGAAATTTTAAATGAATCAACAGGCATCAAAAAATTCGACATTAAGTCCTCAATCATT
>CANGQE010000134.1 GCA_947455845.1 Rickettsiales bacterium | reverse complement strand
TGTACTACACCTACAATGAGGATGCCAATAACTACCGCAACTATTGAAAGTTCGGCGAGAGAGAATGCTTGTTTTTTCATAAGTTCTCTGTTGTTTTTGAAGTCTTGACCGAGTTTGCGAATGGATCCTGAAACAAGTTCAGGATGACAGTGGAGGGAGATTTTAGAGTTACTGTCATCCTGAACTTGTTTCAGGATCTGTCTTGATTTTACGCAAACCAAGTAGTAACAGGAGTTTTCGCTGCTTTCACTTCATCCAATCTTCTTCTTGGAGTGTTGAGCGGATATTGATGGAACCTATCTCCACGACCTTCTGAAATTTCATTGGAAATGAAAATCATGGTGCCGATGAAGTCGTTAATTGAATCTAAATTTTCAGTTTCAGTGGGCTCAATTAACATCGCACCTTGAACTACCAATGGGAAGAAAACTGTCATTGGGTGGATGCCGTATTCAACCAAAGCTTTAGCGATGTCTAGAGTGCTGATGCCTTGGGCTTTTTGTAACTTGTCGGTCAGCAAACATTCGTGCATGCAGTAACCGCTGTGAGGTACGTGGTAGTAATCTTTCAATTTTGCTAAAATGTAATTGGCACTTAAAACTGAATCCTCAGCAACTTTTTGCAAACCATCACTTCCGTGAGAAAGCATGTAAGTCAAGGCGCGAACGTGCATTCCGAATTGGCCGTTGAAACCTTTTACTTTGCCGCAAGTTGTTTTTGGAGCGACTAATTTGTAAGTGTCGCCCTCTTTTTCAACGTGAGGAGTTGGTAAAAATTCGGATAGTTCAGCGCGCACTGCGATTGGTCCAGATCCCGGACCGCCGCCACCATGTGGAGTTGAGAATGTTTTGTGTAAGTTAAAATGCATCACGTCAACACCGATGTCAGCGGGGCGAACTTTACCTACAATGGCGTTGTAGTTAGCACCGTCGCAATAAAAGTAAGCGCCGACTGAGTGGATTAAATCAGCGATTTCTTTGATATTTTTTTCAAATTTTCCGCAAGTATTTGGGTTGGTAATCATGGTTCCGGCGATGGTGGTACCATGTTCGGCGATTAGTTTTTTAAACAATTCCAGATCGATTAAACCTTCCGAGTTAGAAGGAATAACTTTGATTTGAAAGCCGCACATTGCTGCGGTTGCAGGGTTAGTACCGTGAGCTGAGTCAGGAATTAAAACGATTTTACGAGTTGCGGCTTCACCATTTTTTTCGTGGGCTTTTTTAATTACCAGCATGCCGGCAAATTCACCTTGAGCACCAGCGGCAGGAGCCAAAGAAACTGCTCCCAAACCGGTTAGAGTTGCGAGCCAGTTTTGCAAATTAAACATCAATTCCAACGCACCTTGAGTGGTTGATTGATCTTGTAAAGGATGAATGTCGGCAAATCCCGGTAAGCGGGCCATTTTTTCATTCAAACGCGGATTGTGTTTCATCGTGCAAGAACCCAGTGGGTAAAATCCCGCATCAATTGAATAATTTTGATTAGAAAGTCGTACGAAATGGCGAATTACTTGCGGTTCATTAACTTCTGGAAGCCCGATTGATTGACGCTTTTTTGATTGTCCAAGGCGCAAAGAAAAATCTGCAACCGGTGGTAAATCGACACCGCAAGCGCCAGGGCGAGATTGTTTAATTAAAAGTTCAGTCTCGTGGTTCAAACCACCGATTTCTTTAGGGATGAAAGTCATTGTGTTATTTATTGTTTTGGTAGCCTCCTTTGAAAAAGGAGGAGGGAGCCGCTTTAGCGGCGGAAGGAGGATTTAAATCGCATGGGCGAAGGGCAAATCCTCCGGCGCTCTCGCGCCACCTCCTTTTGCAAAGGAGGCTTTGTCCGATCTTAATTTAAAATTTTATCCAATTCATTAGTAAGAGCCGCAATGTCTTGCTCAGTGGTTAATTCGCTTACCGCAACCACCATTTGGTTGCCTGTAACAAATCCGCCGATGATGTTTTTAGCTAGTAATTTTTTGTTAACTGCAGCGGCGTCTTGGCTTAATTCGATGGTGAACTCGTTGAAGAAACTGTCATTTAAAACTTTCACGCCTTTCACTTTCGCCAAAGCATCAGCAAGGTCGCAGGCTTTTTTGTGGTTGATTAAAGCTAATTGTTTGAAGCCGATTTCACCTAGTAAAGAAACGTGAATTGTGAAAGCGGTAGCGCACAGACCTTGGTTAGAGCAAATGTTAGAAGTTGCTTTTTCGCGGCGGATGTGTTGTTCGCGGGCGTTTAGAGTTAGAACGTAGCCTTGTTTGCCGTCAACGTCAGTGGTTGAACCGCAAATTCTTCCCGGCATTTGGCGCACGAATTCTTTTTTGCAGGCGAAAAATCCTAAAAGAGGGCCGCCGAAATTGAGGCCAACTCCAAGTGAAGAGGCTTCACCAACTACGATGTCAGCTTGTTTTGGAGCTTCAAGAATTCCGAGAGCTAAAATTTCGTTGGTAACAACAATCATTAATGCACCAACAGCGTCACATTTTTTTCTGACATCGTCAAGATTGCCAATTTCACCTTGGAAGTCGGGATATTGTACGACAACGGCAGCGCAGGTTTCGTCAATAGTTTCAACGAATTTAGATTCGTTTAAATCGAGGCAAGTTTTGGTAACATCCAAATAATCAGGATGAATATTTCCCAAAGTCGCAATGTTTTTGCGGCCGGATTTGATGCGTAAAGCCATCAAGCAGCTTTCAGACAAAGAAGTAGCGCCGTCGTACATTGAGGCGTTAGCAACTTCCATTCCTGTTAATAAGGCAATGATACTTTGGAATTGGAAAATTACTGCCAAAGTTCCTTGTGAAATTTCTGGCTGGTAAGGGGTGTAAGAAGTTAAGAATTCAGAACGTTGAATTAAATGGTCAACTGCAGAAGGGATGTGGTGTTTGTAACATCCGGCACCTAAGAAAAAAGGACCGGCAGAAGCGGCGCGATTTTTTTTGGCAAGAGCGGTTAAAGTTTTTTCAACTTCAATTTCGCCTTGAAAATTAGGCAAATCGGCAATTGGTTTTTTTAGTAAAAATTCTGCAGGAACTGTATTGTAAAGCTCATCAATAGTTGAAGCCCCAATAGCTTGGAGCATTTCTTCCCGATCTTTGGGAGTTAAGGCTAGATAACGCATTTCGTTTTTGAGTTAGAGATTGGGAGGGAATAAAAGAGGCAAGCAAAGTAAGTTTTGAGAATAAAGTTTCAAGAAAATTGTCAGGGGTGTGGTTCTGTCGCGGAATAGATCCTGAAACAAGTTCAGGATGACGATGAAGGGAGATGTGCCCACACACTCTGTCATCCTGAACTTGTTTCAGGATCTATTCGCTGCCGTGTCGCGAGGTTAAAACTTCCACTCATCCCTCACATGGTGGCAGGTGTAGCCGTAAGGGTTTTTCTGTAGGTAGTTTTGGTGATCTTCCTTTGCCGCGTAAAATGGTCCTGCCGGTGAAACTTTGGTCACTACCGGTTTTTTAAAAACACCCGATTTATTGGCTTGGTCAATCACCTTTAAGGCAATATTTTTTTGTTCTTCATCAAAGTAAAAAATCTCGGAACGGTATTGGCTGCCAATGTCATTTTCTTGACGATTTACCGTGGTTGGATTGTGAATTGTAAAAAAGAATTTCAACAATTTTTCGTAAGAAAGTTTCTTTGGATCAAAAATTACTTCGACGCTTTCGGCGTGGTTGGTAATTCCGCTTGAAACTAACTCGTAAGTTGGATTAGGAATTGTGCCGCCGGTGTAGCCAACTCTGCTGCTAATGACGCCATCAAGATTACCTAGCAACTCTTGCATGCCCCAGTAACAACCTCCGGCTAAAATGGCTTTTTCAGATTTTGTAGCAGCAGCGGAAAAAGGAAAAATCATGGCTAAGAGTGTTATTATTTTGAGGAAATTTTTTGGCATAATTTGATGTTATAATGGGCAAATATGAGCAAGAGAGTGTATTCTTAAAAAATGTTTTGCTAAAAACAATTGAAGCTAAGAAGTACAATTTTTGTTAAGAAAAATTACTTAATTTTGTTAAAAAACTCGCATGAAAAAATTTTTAATCTTCTGCTCGCTAAGCTCACTAATAGTTCTAACTTCTTGTTTTTCTAAAAATAGCAAAGTTGTCTCAGGTGATCTTCCTGCAGGTTTTTACAAGTTAGAAAAATCTCATGCTAGCTTAATATTTCGTGTTAATCATTTAGGATTTTCTAATTACACAGCGCGTTTTAAGCGCTTTGATGCTGAGTTAAAATTTGATCCTAAAAAGCCCGCTGATTCGCAAGTAACGGCTACCATTGACCCAACTTCAATTGAAACTGATTACCCAGATGCCAAGAAACTTAATTTCAATTCTGTGCTACAAAGCAAGCAATGGCTTGGTGTGGTACAATTTCCACAAATAAAATTCCGCTCAACAAAAGTTGAGTTGACAGGAAAAAATACTGCTAAAATTAGCGGAGAGCTCAGTTTGCACGGTATCACT
>CANGQE010000133.1 GCA_947455845.1 Rickettsiales bacterium | reverse complement strand
TTCCCCATAACCACATCACACAAAGCGTTTTCGCCTTTGATCGAGAAAACGATAATCGGCAGCTTATTATCTTTGGCGAGAGTAATTGCGGTTTGGTCCATAACTTTTAGATCTTGTTTCAAAACGTCAATATATTTTACGCGATCATAGCGTACGGCGTTTTTGTCAATTTTTGGATCGGCAGAATAAACGCCGTCAACTTGAGTACCTTTGAAAATTCCATCACAGCCCATTTCAACGGCGCGCAGAACTGCAGCGGTGTCAGTTGTGAAAAATGGATTGCCGGTTCCGGCTGAGAAAATTACTACCCGACCTCTTTCTAAGTGACGAGCAGCACGGCGCTTAACGTAAGGTTCGCAAACGCTATTCATGGTAATTGCCGAAAGCATTCTGGTTGCGATTCCGGATTTTTCCAGAGCACTTTGTAAGGCTAAGCCATTAATACAGGTGGCTAGCATTCCCATATAATCTGCGGTGACTCTTTCCATTCCTTCGGCAGCTTGAGAAACTCCGCGAAAAATATTTCCACCACCTACAACTACGGAAATTTCACAACCTAACTTGTGAGCTGAAATTATTTGTCCGCAAATTTTTTGAATTGCTGTAATATCGTGACCAAAAGCTCTGTCGCCCATCATGGCTTCACCTGAAACTTTGAATAGGATTCGTTTGAATTTTAGATCAGTTTTATCTGGCATGGGGATTTGGTTTTAAAGGCTTATAAGGAAAATCAGAAAAATTAACAGTTAACAATTATCAATTAACCTTGGCTGTAAGGAGATCCCGCAATCAACTGTTAATTGATAATTGTTAACTGTTAACTTTATGATAATTCTAACTGTTGACTGCTAATTTTAGCAAAAAAAAATGCCTCTTTCGAGGCATTTTTTATTTGGTCATTGAAGCCACTTCCGCGGCAAAATCATTTTCTTTCTTTTCAATTCCTTCACCAAGAACAAAAAGTTTGAAACCAGAAATTTTGGTTTCACCACTTTCTTTAGCGAAGCTAGAAATTAGATCTTTAATTTTCATTTTGTCATCCATTACGAAAACTTGTTCAAGAAGAACAACTTCTTCGTAATATTTTCTGATTCTGCCTTCGATCATTTTATCAATGATGCTTTCAGGCTTGCCAGAAGCGCGTGCTTGATCTTTCAAAATTTCAGTTTCACGAGCTAATTTTGTTGAATCAACTAGTTCAATTGCAAGAAATTCCGGTTTTGCAGCAGCAATATGCATGGCAATTTGTTTACCTAATTCTTCCAATTTATCTTTTGCAGCAACCGATTCAAAAGCCACTAGAACAGCGATTTTACCGATATTGGCAGCAATTGAGTTGTGAACGTAGCTAACAACTAGGCCGTTAGAAACTTCAAGGTTAGAAATTCTTCTAACATTAATATTTTCACCGATAACGCCGATTTGATTTTTAACTTCTTCATCAACAGTGTGAGAAGTACCGAGAAATGTTTTGGCTTTTAATGCTTCTGCATCATCACCGGCGCCGATTGCTAATTTTGCAACAGCTGAAGTGAAATCTTGGAATTTTTGGTTACGAGCAACGAAGTCAGTTTCAGAGTTAACTTCCACAATAGAAGCTTGGTTACCTTGGATTGAAACCGCTACAGCACCTTCAGAAGTTACACGACCACTTTTTTTAACAGCCGAAGAAAGGCCTTTTTTTCTAAGCCAGTCAACTGACTTTTCAAAATCATCACCATTTTCTGCAAGGGCTTTGTTGCAATCAGAAATACCGCATCCGGTAGTTTCACGAAGTCTTTTAATGAGAGCTAGATCGGCCATATTTTTTAGGAATTAAGAATTAGGAATTTAGAATGAAGAGTTGGTGTTGAAAATTTTTTCTACAAGAGAAACATCCGAAAACTCGAAGCAAACTAAGAAGCAAGAATGTTCACAGGGAACAATTCTTACTTCTTAATTCTAACTTCTTAATTACTTCTTAGCTGCTGGTTTTTTAGCAGCCGGTTTTTTAGCAGCTGGTTTTTCTGCTTGAGGCGCAGCTGATTCTTCAGGTTTTTTTACGATTTCTTTTTTCTTGTGATCATTTGAGCGATTATCTTTGCCGTGATCTTTTTTACCTTCTGATCTTTTTTCAGCTGCAACAGCATTTTTAAGATCGCGAATGTTTGCTGGTAATTCATCACCGGCAAGTTTGCTAATATCAACACCAGAAATAATCATGTTTTCTTTAATTCCGGCAATCGCTGCATCAGAGATTAAACGGCAGTAAAGTTTGATTGATTTCGCAGAGTCATCATTTCCCGGAATTGGGAAAGTAATGCCATCTGGGTTACAGTTACTATCAAGAACAGCCATGATAGGAATGTTTAGTTTTTTAGCTTCAGCAATCGCTAGAGATTCTTTGTAAGTATCGATGATGAAAACTAGGTCAGGATATCCGCCCATGTTTTTGATACCACCAAGAGCTTGTTCAAGCTTAGTTCTTTCTCTTTCAAGAACTAGTTTCTCTTTTTTATTGTAGCTAAGCTCAGGATTAGCAAGCTGCTCTTCAATTTTTTTCAAAGTTTTGATTGATTGAGAAACAGTTTTCCAGTTGGTAAGCATGCCGCCTAACCATCTGAAGTTAACGTAATATTGACCACATCTTTTAGCAGCTTCAGCAACTGGCTCGATAGCTTGTTTCTTAGTTGCAACGAATAAAATACGACCGTTATTTTTAGCAATTTCTTTTACAGTTTTAAGTGAACTGTGCAAAAGATTAGCAGTTTTGTTCAAATCAATAATGCTAATGCCGTTACGATTTGTGTGAATGTAGCGCGTCATTTTTGGGTTGCGACGCATGGTCTTGTGACCGAAGTGAACACCAGCTTCAAGAAGTTGTCTGATGGTAAATTGTGGAAGTTCTGTTTTAGACATGTTTTTTTAAAAATTTTTGGTTATTTACCAAATAACAGCAAATCCACGCCGCACCTAGATAAATCAAGGAGCAACGCAAACACCAAAGCGCCATTATTTGTGAAATGATTTTTCCGAAAGGGAAATTTGTTACTGAAGAACTCGAGCAACAGGTGGGATTTTTAAGGGGGTGATGGGAAAAAGCAATATCAAAAATTAAGAATTAAGAAGTTAGAATTAAGAATTAATTCCTACAACTTGAGTATAGAAGTTCATTAATTCGGTTCAATTATTTTATATTTTAGAATACCAGCAACCCTCTGGTCGAGAGGAGTCGAGACCTACATAAGGTTGACTACCGCGCTTAAAACAGTGAGCGTAAACTTTGGGTAGGTCTCGACTCCGCTCGACCAGCGGGTTATATTAGACATCGAACCGAATAATAAACTTCTTACAACGCGCTTGGCACTAGTAAAATCACTTCATCTATTGAGTAACCCCAATCAAAATCAAAGTCAAAGTCAAAATCGCCAAAATCAAACTCATATATAAACTGTCAAAACCTACCTCCCCTCACACCACGGATAATAAGACCGACAAGTCTGCGACAATCAACTCCCATCGCAACATCCCCGCCGCGCAATGCGCCTTAGAATCTCGTGAGTTTTAGTTTGTAATTCACAGAGGGTGGTTCACTGAAAAAGTAATTCTGTACAATAAATAGCTGCCCATTAAAAAAGTTAGTAACAGTACCCGCCACGCTTCTTAGCTTTACCGCTTCGCGCACCAGGGCGGGACAACCCTCCCCTCTACTCACCACAGAGAATACTTAGTGACAAACTATCAAAAACCCTCTCTTACAATAGAAGAGCAAATAAGTCTGCTTAAGAGCAGAGGCCTTCTCATAGACGATGTAGCTTTCGCAAAACATATTTTATCCAATATCAGCTATTTGCGCTAAGGTTTACAAAAATATCCGAAGAAGTTGAGTCCTTAATCAAGCAAAATAAGGAGTACTTCGTTCAAACTCACATGGATAAATATAACGACGAGTCTCTCCCATCTTGGAAGTTGTTAGAAATTACCAGCTTCGGACTTCTATCAAAAATGTATGGTAATATTAACAATTCTTTACCTCAAAAAAAAGCTTTAGCCAGAAGCCTAGGATTACCCAACCACCTCTTCTTAGAAAGTTGGTTAAAAGCAATCTCTCACATCAGAAATATCTGCGCCCATCACTCGAGATTGTGGGATAAAAAATTATCAACAATCCCGAGAAAGCTATGATCTTGGACTGAAACCACAGAGACCAACAAAATTTACGTTAACCTTTGCTGCATTAAGTACTTGCTGGATAACATCAAACGAGATCATGATTTTGCTAAAGATCTAATTAATCTAACCAACAAATATCAGGGATATGTTGACTTGGGTAAGATGAATTTTCCAAAAGATTGGGTGGATAAAAAGTTTTGGAAAAATAGTTAGAAAAAAGGAGGGCACACTTTCTAAGTGAAATGACCATTTCCTTTCTTTTGAAAAAAATTTCCAAATCTCCCTAAAATTTTGCCCAAGGCAAAATCTACC
>CANGQE010000132.1 GCA_947455845.1 Rickettsiales bacterium | reverse complement strand
CCAAAGAAAATATCGGTAAATTTTTTGCCATCGTCCTTGATGGTAAGATCGTAACTGCACCAAGAATTAACACTGTAATTAACCAAGGTTCAGGGGTTATCTCGGGAAGTTTCACTACCCAAGAAGCCAGCGAAGTTGCGCTTCTACTAAGAGCAGGTGCTCTTCCGGCCCCACTTACCGTTATTGAAGAAAGAACTGTTGGACCATCTTTAGGATTTGATTCAATTAAAAGCGGAAGTTTGGCAGCGCTTGCTGGTCTTGCCTTTGTAGCTTTCTTTATGATTTTATTTTACGGGTTTTTTGGCTTTATTGCTGACGTTGCAATGGTGATCAATATCGCAATAATTTTAGCGGTCTTATCTTTGCTTGGTGCCACTTTAACCTTACCCGGAATTGCCGGTATTGTGCTGACAATGGGCATGTCAGTTGATGCCAATGTGTTAATTTTTGAACGTATTAAAGAAGAGTTGCGTGAGAAAAAATCGGTCTTTGTTGCGGTTGAGCAAGGTTTCCATCAGGCTTTTAGAACTATTACAGATTCTAACATTACTGCTTTAATCGCGGCCTTTTTCCTTTACGTTTTTGGCAATGGCCCTGTTAAAGGATTTGCGGTAACTCTTTCAATTGGAATTATAGCTTCAATGTTTTCAGCAATAGTTCTAACCAGAATGATGATTGCTGTTTGGTTAAAAAAACGCCGACCGAAAAAACTGAACTTAATCTAATGATCTCCCCTCGTTATCTCACATCTTTATTACCGTTTTTTGCTGCCGTTTTTTTTGTAAACAGCTCTTGGGCGTTTCCGGCAATAAAAAAAGGTAAAGAAAGTGCGCTTCCTACTATTCTAAAGGCGGATCAAATTGACGGTGACCGCATCGAGAATGTTTTAACTGCAACCGGAAATGTTGAGGTTAGTAAAGGTACTAGTATCGTCTTCGCTGATAAAATAATTTATGATAAAAAGGGTGGTATGGTGCGTGCCTTTGGGCATGTGCTGATTAAAGATCTCGAGGTTGGAAATATAAGATCTAGTCATGGTGAAATTAAAGATGATTTTACTAGTGGAAAGTTTTTTGACAGTAAGTTGTTTTTTACCGACGGCTCTTACCTAGAATCCCAAGAGATTGATCGCCGCACACCATTAATCACGGTTCTACAAAGGCCTATTTATTCACTTTGTCCTAATCCTGAGATCAGTGAAGACAACGATATGGCCGGTAAGAAACGTGATTTTTTCTCAATTAAATCTAGAGAAACCACAATTGACCGAGAAGAAAATATTATGAAAAGTAAGGGCGGGATAATGCGTTTTTACAATGTGCCGGTTTTTTATACTCCTTTTATTCAAGTGCCATTGCCAGCAAAAAAAAGGCAAACAGGATTTCTAAGTCCAAGTTATTCCAAAAGTACTAACTTAGGGTTAGGTATCAGAACACCTTTCTATATCAACATTGCGCCAAGCATGGACTTAACTGTGACTCCACTTTTTGGGGTCAGTAATGGTCAAATTGTGGTTAAAAATGATTTTCGTCATATCACCACTTACGGTCAGTATACCGCTGGTTTAGAGGTTGCTAATAATAAAATTGCTACAACCACCGACACTACGGTTGTTAATAGAACTAATATGGCCTATCGCGGAAATCTTACAGGTATCGGTATTTTTGATTTTACTAAAAATACCGGTTTAGATTTTGCTGTAAATACAGTTACTGATCGCAACTATCTACGTGATTACCACTTTGACTATCTGAGTTACACTTTATCCAAAGTGAATCTTGATTACATCAAGGGCCGCGATTATTACTCTGCCAAAATAATCAAAATTCAAGAGTTAGAAGATGCCACTACGCAATATTCAGCTCCACTAGCTTTCCCCCAGCTTGATTCTCACATCGAAAGTAAACCATTTTTTTTCAAAGAAAAATTTATTCTTACTTCCAATATGACGACAATTATTCGTCAAGATGGATTGCAATATCGTCGTGCCACAGTTACGCCGGAAGCTATTATTCCATTTAACATAAAGGGAAATTTATTTAGTATTGACGGTAAATTTCAGAACGATTTTTATTCATTAGAAAATAATTTTAAAAACAGCGCTCCCACCAATGACTACAATGCTGTAGAAACAAATTATAAGCCAGAACTATCCTTTAACTGGAGATTGCCTTTAATCAAAAAAGCACAAAAAAATACTCTGATGATTGAGCCAATGGCAAACTTGGTCATAAGCTCTTACAGAGAAAGTTTTACCGCGATACCTAATGAAGATAGTAATAACTCTGAGTTGACGGTAAATAACCTTTTTGTTTCCGATCGTATTTATGGGTTTGACCGTAATGAGTCAGGAAAGCGCGTGAATTATGGTGTTAAATCATCTTTGTTTAACAAATATGGCGAGTTTGGATTAACTGTAGGTCAAGGCTTCAAAAGAAATAACCACACGCAAGATGTGATAATTCGCGGTTTTAACGATAGTAATAAATCAAGTATCGTTGGACAAGCCATGTATAAAGCTAAAAAATATTTTGAGATTTCTTATTCATTCCAACTCAATGAATCAAACTACAGCAACGATGTTAACCAACTTACAACTTCACTTGTTTTTGATCGCTTTACCTTATCAAGTGACTATCTCTTGCTTAGAAGAACTACTCAAAACCTTGATCAAAAAGAACAAATTAATCTTTCTTCAATGGTTAAGTTAACTGCAAGATGGAAGGCTACAGTAGTAGTTGCTAAAGATTTGCAAACCGGAAGAGTACTTTCTCGCAGCTTGATGCTTTATCGAGATGGTTGCTGCACCACTTTTGGATTTTCTGTTGTTGAAACCAATCAAAGTAGCTTAGTAAAGCCGCAAAAAACTTTTAATTTAAGCTTGTCCTTCAAAAATCTTTAGTAAAGATAGCCGAGCTTAATGATGCTCCAATTCAACAAAAAAAGTGAGGAAATATGACAAAGGAAACTACAGATAATAATTTTCAAAAAGATGTTTTAGATTCAAGCCTTCCCGTACTAGTTGATTTTTGGGCGCCTTGGTGCGGACCTTGCCGTCAATTGGCTCCAACCATTGATGAATTAGCAAAAGATTTGGCCGGAAAAATTGAAGTTGTGAAATGCAACGTTGATGATAATCCTGAAATGCCTTCAAAATATATGGTGCGCGGTATTCCAACTTTAATGATTTTTAAGGATGGAAAAGTTGTTGATACTAAAGTTGGATCTCTACCAAAGTCAGCCTTGATTGAATGGGTAAAAAGCAACTCATAAATGCTTGAGCAGTTTTACCAAAACAAGCGCAATATTTTAAAAGAGTCTCAAAAATTTTTTTCAAACTCCAATTCGTCAACCCTAAAAATCGGGTGCGAGTTGGAGTTTTTTTTATTGCAGCAAAATTCGCAAAATGTTGCGAATCAAGGCTTGGTTGAAGAATTTATTTCTGAAATTGAAAATGATCTTACTAATAAATTTCCCTTAATTTACAAAATAGAAAAGGAACGTGGTGAGTCGCAGGTTGAAATTAAAACTTTATTTACTGCTGATTTATTAAGGGTTGGGGAGGAGTTGGAAGGTGCCAAAAATTTTATTAAAAATTTTGCTCAAACTAAAAATTTAACTGCCTCATTTGCAGCACAACCATTTTTAGATGATTGCGGTAGTGCCTTGCAATTCAACATCTCGCTCCACGGTAAGGATGATAAAAATCTTTTCGAAAGTGATGCAAATATTTTAAAGAATTCTGCCAATTCTCTGTTGCAAGCCACTGATTTAATGATGATTTTCCTAGCTCCGAAAGCTGAAGATTACGCACGTTTTTCTTTCGAGATAAATCGTACTTTATTTAAGAAGGGAAAGTTTACAGCACCGGTAAATTTAAGCTTCGGGGGCGATAATCGAACTTGCGCAATTCGTATTCCAACTTTGGTTAAAGGATCAAAATATGGTAAGCGCCTAGAATTCAGAATTGCTGCCGCGGATGCCGATTTTTTCCTTGCAGCCGCCGCAATATTATTAGCGTTTAAAAATGAGGAATCGAACTTGTTACAAATTCACGGTAATGCTTTTGATGAGCAATATCGGCTGAAGCAATTTTGTGGGAGTTTGAAAGAGGCGAGAGGGTCTTTTGAGAAGGAGGGTAATTTTATCAGAAAAGGTTTTTTGGGTTTCTGCTCAGGAAACGGATTGTAAAGTAGTGTGCCATAGCCGCAAAAGCTAATCAAAGTTGGAAGCAACTTTGGTAAACTTTTGCACAAGCTCTCATTAAGATGAAGGATGGGTATAATTGCATAGTGTGCCGTGAAGCGGTCTGAAAGATGAGAGAGTGGAATAACTTCTCAAGAAGAAGGTATTTTTTTTGGTTCCTCTCTTTTTTTGAAGTTAATCCATGGCCTCTCGCAATCGATTTACAGAAAATAGATTGCAAACCACTGTATGCGGCTTCTGTCAAAAGTAGAGGTCGTGAGCGATACAGCTAAAGGCATCATTTAGATGACAGGTGAGATTT
>CANGQE010000131.1 GCA_947455845.1 Rickettsiales bacterium | reverse complement strand
GGTTCCTGCTACCAATGTTGCAACAAAGGAGTCAAACATTAAATGGTCTCGACTCCGCTCGACCAGCGAACTTTGGAAATTATAATTCTTAATTCTTAATTCTTAATTCTTAATTTTCCCCAATTCTAAATTCTTAATTTCCTTGAAACTCTACAGCCACTACATTTTCAAAAAAACCTTCACCGGTTTTGCCGGCATTATTTCCATTTTTGTTTTTTTAATCTGGTTCAGCCGCGCTATTGGTTTTGTAAGATACGTTACTGAAAATGGTGTGGGATTGAGTAAGTTTTTTTATCTCTTTATTCTGATTTTACCTTGGCTGCTTCTAGTCATTATTCCAATCTCACTTTTTGCCGCAATTTTACTGGTGTACAACCGCCTAATCAGCAGCAATGAAATTACAATTTTAAAAAATTCCGGCCTTACTAAATTAGCAATTTGCCGCCCAGTTGTTGGGCTGGTAATCACGGCCTCACTTTTTTGTTTTCTGCTGTCTTTTTACTTAATGCCTTACTCCAACAAACAGCTAAGGCTTTCGCGGTTAGATTTTAAAAATAATTACTCCAATTTATCATTCAGTCCCCAAACGTTTGAAACTCTCAATGATCTCACAATTTACGCCAAAGACCGCGATCTAAAAGACAATCTTTACGGCATTTTACTACACGATAAAAGATCAAGCGAATATTCCATTACCATCACCGCCAAGACCGGTAATATTGCTACCGAAAATAACTCAGCTCTGCTCTACATGAGCGACGGCACCATTCAGAAATTTAACTACGCCGATGACAAATCAGAAATTTTAAATTTTGACAATTACGTTTTTAACCTAACCGAAACTCAAAAAAATGAAGACACCATGCGCTGGAAATCAAAAGAGCGCTACCTCAGCGAATTGCTAAATCCTAACGATGATTCTGAAGAAAGAGATCTAGAAAAATATCGCTCTGAAATTCATCAAAGATTCACTTACCCACTATTACCAATAGTTTTTTCAATCATTGCTTTAGCCTGTGTTTTACGTGGACAATTTAGTAGAAGAGGAAATGTTTCCAATATTGTCCTCGCAATCTTCTTGGCGATCTCTTTTCTGATTATAACTTTCCTAACCTACGGCTTCATTGAGACATCTCCAAAACTAACCCCTATTTTATATCTCAACTTTATTATCTTTTCCTTGGCAGGCCTCATTATGCTAACTGCCAATTACCGTAAAAAATCATGAAGATTATTAATACCTACATTGCCAAAAGCTTCCTGATCAAATTTTTACAAATTTCTCTCGGATTTTCTTTGCCGATATTTTTTATCAATCTGCTTGATGTTTTAGATAAAGTCCGAGGCAGCAGCACCCCGTTTTACGCTGTAATCTACATGGCCTTTCTGCAAGTTCCTGATTTTCTAAATGACGTCGCCCCTTCTCTGGTATTGATCTCAGCCATCATTACTTTCTTCCTGCTTTCTTCAAAAAGCGAAATCACCATTATTAGAGTAAGCGGATTTTCTGTTTGGCAAGTATTACGTCCCGTAGGCTACACCGCAATATTGCTGGGTATTTTTTGGATTGCTGTTTTCGGACCGCTTTCAATTCAAATGTCTAAAAAGTTTAATAGCCTCGAAGGAAAATATGTAAAAAATGAAATGCGGGAAGTAGTAGCGCTGCAACATGGTATTTGGCTCAAACAAACCAACGTTGAAAAACCAGAAGAAGAGCTGCTAATTCAGGCTGCAAAAGTTTATCAAGACGTTCTACAACTGGAAGATGCCACCGTTTGGTTTTTCAATAAAAATGCCCAATTCTACAAAAAAATTGACGCTAAAAAAATAGTGATGCAAGACGGTTTCTGGCTCCTAACTCAAGCCACATTAAATGACGCCAACACTCTAAATAAAAAACTAACCAGCATTAAAATTCCTACCCACCTCACCAGCGATTTCGTAATGCAAAAAGTCGTTAATAACTTTCAAAACGTAAAATTATTTTCAGTTTTTGAACTACCAACTTTGATTACAGAGCTCCAATCGGCAGGTTTCAACTCCACAAAATTTAAAGTTTACTTTAACTCCCTAATCAGCAAGCCCCTATTATTTTTAGCAATGACATTCATTGCCTGCTATTTCGGGCTCAATCACATTCGTAATCAAAATGCGATCTTAATGATTTTCATCGGCATCGGCTCCGGCTTAATTTTCTACATCTCTTCCAGTATCATGGTCGCCTTGGGATCTTCAGGATTGATTCCGATCTTTGCCTCCACTTGGGTCATTGCCATTATTTGCTTGTCGATTGGAACACTTTTAATTTATCGCAAAGAAAACGTCTAAGGAGACACCCACTAAATCTTCCTTGTAATTTTTTTGCGGCAAAAATAGGTTCGAAAAAGGAGCTTATTCAAGATCCACTTACCACAATTTTAACACTTCTAAAAACCAAAATATGAAAAATAAAATTATTCTCGCCGTTGCAGTGGTTGCTTTATCTACAACTTTTGCCTGCAAAAAAACCGTTCCCAATATTAATGCCAATAACGAGCTTTCCAGCTTACCTACTTGGGTTGTTGACCCTTCCGTTAAAGACGGCGTTGGCGCTGTTGGTATTGCCAGCCCATCTCAAGGCGGAATTAAGTTTCAACTTCCAAAAGCTGAACTTGATGCCAAAGCCAATATTGCTGCCACTATCCAATCTGAAATCAGCCGAATCACCAAAGATTCCCTGCGCTCAGCCAAAGTTAACGGCAATGACGATGTTGAAGAGTTTTTTGCTCAAGCAACTAAAGATGTCGTAAAAAATTTGCCACTTTCTGGTGTTAAAAGGTTAAACATGTACAAGTCTGAAGACGGCACCCTTTACGTTCAAATGGTTTTAAAAAACGAAGATTATTCTAAGTTTTTAGAAAATAGCCAAAAAGCTTTCGAAGCCCGCGCCGCTAAATCAAACCTTGGCCGCGAAAACATCAACAAAACCCAAGCTGCTACTAAAGAATTATTTGACGAACTTGAAAAAGAAAGAGTAGCAGAAAAACCGAAATTGAATTAAACTCACCGTCATCCAAGTTAGCAGTTAACAATTATCAATTAACAGTTGCGGTCGGTTTCTAACCCGCGCTCCCAACTGTTAATTGATAATTGTTAACTGTTAATTACTAATTTCCAACCAACCCCCAAATCCATGAAAAAACTACTCACAATTCTCACTCTCATCCTCCTCGCCTCTTGCCAAAATACTGTAAATCAAGAAGCAGTTAAGACGGGCAAAGCCAACAGCGCTTCTACTCGCATTAACTCAAGCGACAGTAACAGCAACAGCATATTTAAAGAACTCGATGAATAGGTTTTTTTTAGCATTTTTTGTTGTCTTTTTAGCCACATCTTGCTCCGGAAAATCTCCACAACAAAATTCAGACGGCCCTTCTTGGTACATTTCTCCTAAGCAAAATAACTCCGAAAATCTTTACGGGGTTGCTGAAGGTTACACTCTTGAAGAAGCCACAAAATACGCCCTTGCTGACGCCGCGTCGCGCCTCATTGTTAGCATCTCTTCCGAATCAAGCTTGCTGCGCGAAGAAAATCAAACCAGCACCAATGAAGAGATGCGCCAACAAGTGCGCCAAAGTGTAGAAAAAATCAGCTTCACTAATTTCCATGTTACTAACAGCATTAACATCGGGCCCAAAATATTCGTCGAAGTTCAAATTGATCGCACCACCTTCCTTAACGAACAAAAGGACAAAGTTAGTTTTTTAGAAAGACAAGTTGCTGATTTAGACAAAAATTCCTTGGGCAGGAACACCATTCAAAGACGAAATTCTTTGCTAAAAATTTTAGGTCTTGAAAAAGAATTAGAGCTTAAAGCCCGAATTTTAGCAGGTGCCGGTGAAAATATTAATCTGAAAGAAAAACTTAATCGTACCGCCGATTTTCAAAATGAGTTAGAAAAACTTTCGGACAAAACTGAATTTTATTTTGAAATAAATTCACCGAGAGAAATATCCCAAATTATTCGTAGCAGCCTCAATAAAGAAAAAATTAAAATCTCCCCAAGCCGCAACAACTTTAATGCTAATCAAGTTGTCATTAAAATAAAATCTAGCAGCCGCTCTCTCAAAATTTACGAATCTTATTTAACTAAATTAGAAATTGATTTCGAAAATCTCGCCGAAGGCAAAGTCGTCGCCAGCAACTCGGTTGAAGTGACGGGCAGCTCTAGCATCAGCGACAAAGAATCTTACGCCTCGGCCCTAAAATCTCTCGAAGAAAAAATCTCACAGGATGGAATTTTAAAAATTATTGGGATTACTAACTAGGTTAGGTTGTGGCACTTTAAACTAAAAACCCGATGCGGGTCGGGGTTTGTAAACCCGACCCTACGTTTGTATCAACCTAAACATTTGCTTTGATGCAAACATGTGGACGGGGTTACAAACCCCGTCCAGCGCGGGGAGTGTTTAGGAGCAGTCTTTCCTCTCTCATTGTTACCCCGCACTTGCTGCGGGGTCCATCGTGAGGCAAGCTCTTGCTTTAAATTTTACAATTT
>CANGQE010000130.1 GCA_947455845.1 Rickettsiales bacterium | reverse complement strand
CTTGAATTGCTTTTTTGCGAGTAAGTTCAAAATTTTTCGATCCACCACCTTCAATCATATAGCAAGCTAAAGTCCAAGGAGAGCCTGAAAAACCAATTAAAGCTTTCCCAGTATCAAGTTTTGATTTGGTAAGTGCTAGTGCTTCAAAAACGGGCTGTAAATGGGTTTTAATATTGTCGATCTTGAGTCGATTCAAATCAAAAATATTGGAAATCTTTTCCAACTTCGGTCCTTCATTTTTTACAAATTCAACTTTAACACCCAGAGCATCAGGAATCACTAGTATGTCAGAGAAGATGATTGCTGCGTCAAAATCAAATCTGCGAATTGGTTGTAATGTAACTTCGCTGGCAAGTTTTGGTGTGTAACAAAGCTCTAAGAAATTTTTTACATTAGATCTAATTTCACGGTATTCCGGCAAGTATCTTCCGGCTTGTCTCATTATCCAAATTGGTGGATTTGAAAACTTCTCTTTTTTGAGTAGAGTATTAATTAATTTATTCATTGATATTAGATGTTTTTATTAGTGCTGTTAATTTCGTAATTAAAAATTTTTAACAAATTTATTAACAAAAGAAAAACCTTAAAAGACTTGTTAATAAAGGCTTTAAAAAAGTTATTAACAGATAATAATTTTAGAAAAAAAGTTTTTAACAACAGTTAAAGCTGTGAATAAAATGTGGAAAAGTTTAATAAGTTTTTATTTTTAAAAGTATCGGTGAATAAGTAAGGATTTTTTAACAAGTTATTAACAGATTTATTAACAATTGGGATATCCTTTAAGATAAGTTCAGGATCTAAAAAATATGAAGCAAAGAATAGAAGAAAAATTACAAAAAAATTTTCAGCCGCAATTTTTAGAGGTAAAAAATAACTCGCATTTGCATCACGGGCACTTAGGAGATGATGGTAGTGGAGAGACTCACTTCGCTGTGGTGATTGAAGCGGAGGGGTTGAGTTGTGTTCCAAAAGTGCAGGCGCACCGTAAAATTAATTCGCTATTAAAAGATGAATTTGAGCAAGGAATGCACGCTCTCGAAATTAAGATCCTAGGGCAGTAATCTTGTAATCGACAAATTTAAATGCGCGGAAAGCCCTCTTTGTAAAAGAGGGATGTAGCCCATCTTAGCCTTGGTGTAGGTGGGTGGAAGGGTGATTTAAAATGCCTAAGTTTGTAGTATTTTAAATCACCCGTCTGATCGCTACGAGATCATCCACCCTCTTTTAGAAAGAGGGCTTTTGATCGAGTTCTTATTAAGCCGCCTTCTCTTTCTCTTTTGGTGGCACAACCGAGATGAACTTTTTTTCTTCCCGATCAGAAACTTCCTTATCGCTTAGGTAAGAAATTTCCAAATCTTTTCCTTGGGTTAAAACTTCTTTTGTAACCAATACCGATTTAACATTTTTCTTTGACGGAACCTCGAACATGGTGTCGAGAAGAATATTTTCAGTAATAGCTCTTAAACCTCTGGCGCCGGTCTTGCGCTCAATTGCTTTTTTAGAAATTTCTTTCAAAGCTTCATCGGCAAAAGTTAATGAAATTTTATCAAGATCGAAAAGCTTTTGATATTGTTTGGTAATCGAGTTTTTCGGTTCTGATAAAATTCTAGTCAAATCAACTTCAGTTAGGCTTTCCAATGGAGCGATGATCGGAAGACGTCCTACAATTTCAGGAATTAGACCAAATCGGATTAAATCATCCGGTTCAACTTTGTTGAAAATATCTTTACTAGCGACATCATCCTTTGCTCTAACATCAGCTCCAAAACCAATTGTAGAGCCTGTTCCACGCGCAATGATGATTTTTTCTAAACCGGAAAATGCACCGGCGCAAATGAATAAAATATTGCGAGTATCAACTTGTACATATTCTTGTTGAGCTGTTTTTCTTCCGGGTTGAGTTGGAACCGAAGCAACTGTTCCTTCAATGATTTTTAACAAACCTTGCTGCACACCTTCACCGGAAATATCGCGACGAGCATTATCCTCGGATTTACGAGCAATTTTATCAATTTCATCAAGGTAAACAATACCACGCTGAGTTTTTTCAATGTCGTAATTGGCTGATTGTAAAAGACGGGCAATGATGTTTTCAACGTCATCACCAACGTAACCGGCTTCAGTTAAAGAAGTGGCATCGGCCATTGTGAATGGTACGTCGAGAATTTTAGCTAAAGTTTGAGCAAGTAAGGTTTTTCCACAACCGGTTGGTCCGATCATTAGAATATTTGATTTGCTTAACTCAATACTATCTGCCGAAGCAACGCTAAAAGAATCAATGCGTTTGTAGTGATTGTAAACGGCAACTGACAAAACTTTCTTAGCATATTCTTGACCAACAACATATTCGTCCAAAATTTTAATAATATCTTTTGGAGTAGGTTTGGTGCCGTCAGTTTTGCTGAGAGGAGATTTTTTTTGTTCTTCGCGTAAAATGTCGGTACTGATTCCGATACATTCGTTGCAAATTAATGCGGTTGGTCCGGCAATTAATTTTTTTACTTCATTTTGCGACTTACCACAAAATGAGCAGGATAATTCTTTTTCGCCGTCTTGTTTCTTAGGCATAAATTAGTTTTTATTTTTTAATATCGTGATCTGGTCTTTTTTCGATAACTTCGTCGATTAAACCAAATTCTTTAGCTTTTTCCGGTGACATAAAATTGTCGCGCTCCATTGATTTTTCGATCACGGATAATTTTTGTCCGGTATGTTTAGTGTAAATTTCGTTTAATCTTCTTTTTAAACTTAGAGTTTCTTGGGCATGAATTTCAATGTCAGTTGCTTGACCTTGATAACCGCCTGATGGCTGGTGAATCATGATGCGAGAATTTGGTAAACAAAATCTTTTTCCTGGTGCCCCAGCAGTTAAAAGTAGCGAACCCATTGATGCAGCTTGGCCAATACAAAGAGTTGCAACATCAGGACGAATATATTGCATAGTGTCGTACATGGCAAGGCCAGAAGTTACAATTCCTCCGGGAGAATTTATGTAGAAATAAATATCTTTTTTCGGATCTTCTGATTCCAAATAAAGCAATTGAGCCACGATTAAAGATGATACTTGATCATTGACGGGTCCGGATAAAAAGATAATACGCTCTTTTAAAAGTCGGGAATAGATGTCGAATGATCTTTCGCCTTTAGCGGTTTGCTCAACTACCATTGGAATTAGGTAATTAGCTTGGTCTAGAATTCTGTCTGACATGTTTGGATGTTTTTTTTGGAAGGAGTTGATGGAAAGGCTATTAAGTTACAAATCAAAAATTTTAAAGCAACTCCGCAAGAGTTAACAATTAGCAATTAACAATTATCAGTGGAGGTCAATTCAAATATCTACTCCAACTGCTAATTGTTAATTGCTAACTGTTAACTGACTTGAAACTTGTTTGTTGCTTCATATCTTCAAAACCTAACCATCAAATTTAAAAAATTAGGAGTAATTAAATGTTAGAAAACCAAGATCAACAATCGGAAGAAGTTAAAAACGTGTCGGAAGAAAAATCTGAGCCAACTCTTGAACAAAAAATCACAGAACTTGAGCAAAAAAATACTGACTTAAACGATAAAGTTTTGCGTTGCTTGGCTGAGTTGGACAATGTCAGAAGGCGGTCGCGGGAAGAAGTTGAGAAATCGGCGAAGTTTGCTATTTCTGCTTTCGCAGGTGATTTAGTTTTGGTAGCAGAGAATTTTTTCTTACTTAGTGGTAATGCTCCAAAAGAGGAGATTGAAAAAGTGCCAGCAATTAAAAACTATGCTGACGCTATTGTGATGACAGAAAAAGAATTGATGAAAGTTTTGGAAAAAAATCAGGTTAAAAGAATTTTTCCACTTAACCAAAAATTCGACCACAATTTTCATGAAGCGATTGCGCAAGTTGAAAGTGATCTTGAAGAAGGAACTGTTGTACAGGTTATTCAAGCAGGATACTCAATCGCAGAACGCTTGATTCGTCCGGCACTGGTTGGTGTGGCTAAACCAAAGTCTTAAAGAATTGTTGTGCGGACTGGACCCCGTCGCGAAGACGGGGTGACAAGTTTTTGGAAGATAGTCCCTAAATTGTCACCCCGTCTTCACGACGGGGTCCAGTCTGCGCGGTAATAATTTTAAGAGCGTCCAACCCAAGCTGACAGCCATCTCACCAACAAAATCAAAGGCTTGTGTGGCGCAAAAGAGAACTTCTTGCCGCTAAGTAAAGTTAAATCCTCGCCAAAACTAGCAATGCTGCAAATTCCATCGGGATATTGACCCAATTGATTTGGGAATATTTCCATTTCCTTTCTCTCAGAGTAATTTTCCTCGGTAAGGGTAAAAATTCTATTAACCACAATCGACTGCTCGTGAGTTTGGGAGTGTTTTTGTGAAGGTCTAAACAAAGCATCGCGGTAAGAAAAAATTTCGCCGGCGGAATGGGCTTGGCCTTCATCTAATGAGATTGGATTTTGGGGATGCATTTTCCAATCCCCTTGCAAATCGTCGCTAAAAGCAAGGTGCAATTGATTGTTTTCCTGAGTACTCGTGGCAAAGAATAACCACCACTTTCCT
>CANGQE010000129.1 GCA_947455845.1 Rickettsiales bacterium | reverse complement strand
TTAATCAGAGAAACATCTTCGTAAGAAACATTGTGATTGGATATTTTAGTGATTGATTTCAAAAAGCTTTTGGCATCAAAAAATATTTTTTTAATCGAATTATTTTTGAGAATTTTTTCTAGCGCTTCAATTCCCAGTCCTTTGTTAGAGGTAACTTGGGCCACTTCTTCGTGAAAGTTAAATAAATCCAGCGATTGAGATTTTATTTCAATTTTTTGGGAATTGCTTACTTCAAAGTAAAAAATTTCCTGCGGCGATTCGTCACTTTTGCAAGTTGAAATTGTGAGGAAATTTATTTCATTATTTTTGCTTTGGTAATCGATGGTAACTTGGCCATTTAATAAGGCTTTATTAGCGAGATTGTCGATTATTTCTTGTGAGGTAATTTCGATTTTTTTTACTTCTTTAAAGGCGACGCTTTTTTGAATTGGTGCGGTGTTTTTGACTTCAAGATTTACTGTTTCGGTGATTCCAAATTCTTTCTTAACCCTTGCTACCAAAGACCTAAATCCCTGTATTTCTAAAAATGAAATTAGTTTGTTGGGATCGAGAGATTTAATTTCTAAGTCATCAAGGCTGATTCCAAGTTCCACATCTTCACGTAATGTTGCCAAAATTTTAGAGAGCTTGGCTTTTTCAATTCCATCACTCAAAAGTTGGCGTCTTTTTTCTTGTTTAATTTGAGGCAGATTTTCAAAAATATTTTCCAAAGTATGGAATTGCTGCAGTAGCTCGGCGGCGGTTTTGGGGCCGATGCCTTTTACTCCGGGAATATTGTCGGAAGAGTCACCAACTAGCGACAATAAATCTAAAACCTGCGCCGGATCAACAAAGAATTTTTCTCTTACTTCAGCCGCGCCAATAAATTTATTTTTCATGGCGTCGTACATGTGGGTATGATCATTGACTAGCTGCATTAAATCCTTGTCGGAAGAAATGATTAGAGTTTCGTAACCTTCAAGCTCGGCTCTTTTGGCGATGGTGGCAATGATGTCATCAGCTTCGAATCCTACTTTTTCTAAAATAGCTAAATCAAGTGACTCGGCAGTTTGGCGTACAATCGGAAATTGCGGAATCAAATCTTCAGGGCAGGGCGGACGATTAGCTTTGTAAGCAGGGTAAATTTCGTTACGAAAAGTTTTTGAGCCCGAATCAAAAACCACAGCTGCGTGAGTAACTTCGAGTCCGGCCAGTAATTTTATGAGCATATTGGTAAAGCCATAAACCGCTCCGACTGGCGTGCCGTCTGATCTGGTAAGGGGAGGCAAAGAATGATAAGCGCGAAAAACGAAACCGTAGCCGTCGATTAAGGCAATTTTTTTCGACATAGGAAAAATTAAGAATTAAGAATTGGGAATTAAGAATTAAGAGAGTAATTTAACCAATTAGCAATTAGCAGTTAACAATTAACATTTGTTGCTCAAGCCACTAATTGTTAATTGCTAATTGTTAAATGATAACTTTTTCTAATACCCAATTCATAATTTATGTACCGTCTCTACCATCACCCCGTCTGTCCATTTTCCAGAAAGGTTAGAGTTCATCTAGCTGCCAAAGAAATAGGTTTTGAACTTGTTCAAGAAAATTTCTGGGAAAGACGCAAAGAATTTATCGCCATGAATCCTGCCGGAATGTTACCGGTTTTGTTTGATAATAGTAGCTCAGTTGTGATTTCAGATAGCTCAACCATCATTGAATATATTGAAGAAAAGCATGTTGAAGGTAAAAACTTTCTTGGTGAGTCGATCATTAAAAGAGCAGAAGTGCGTCGCTTACAGGCTTGGTTTGATGAAAAATTCTACAATGAAGTTAGTCGTCACGTTTTAAATGAGCGCCATTTTAATCGCTATTTACCAGGTGTGAATGCACCTGATTCAGAAGTTCTACGAGTGGCTCGCCGTAATTTAAATATTCATTTGAGCTACGTAGAATATCTTTTGGAAACTAGAAAATATTTAGCCGGAGATCAAATTTCAGTTGCCGATTTTGCTGCAGCAGCACAACTTTCAGTGCTTGATTATTTTGGCGACATTAACTGGCATCACTACGTACCGGCTAAAGATTGGTACAGCCTAATCAAATCTCACAAAATTTTTGCCGAGATTCTCAAGGACAGAATTGCCAACGTTACTCCACCCGAATGGTATTCTAAATTAGATTTTTAATTACTGATGTTTCAGCTTAACGAAGAACAGGCCAAAGAGTTTCTTAGAAAAAATGGAGTAAATAATTGCGAGATAAAAAAAGTTGCGGGGGACGCTTCTTTTCGTTCTTATTACAGAATTTTTACTGAAGAAAAAACTTACATCTTAATGTTCGCCCCACCGGGATACGAAGAGGTGAAGCCCTTTATTAAAATTGCCGAATTTTTAGTTTCTCATAATTTTTCCGCACCGCAAATTTTTGCTCTCGATGAAAAATTAGGATTTCTTTTACTCGAAGATTTGGGTGATGATACCTACGGCAGAATTCTCGCTGTTGAGCCATCCAAAGAATTGCCGCTTTACGAAAAAGCCTGCGATTGCTTGCTGGAATTACATAAATTAGACGCGCCAAAAGATTTGCCAACTTACAATCACGCCCTACTTTTTCGCGAAGTAATGTTATTTGTTGATTGGTACATTCCGCTCCAAAAGAAAACCATCAGCTTACAAGAAATAGCCCGTTTTAAATTTTTGTGGTTTCAACTTTTTGATTTACTGAGCCAGTCCAATTCACTGCGTGATCTCAGTTTAAAAACTGAAAATTCGGTTTTGGTTTTACGCGATTACCACGCCGATAATTTAATGGCTTTACCAAAAAGAAACGCTCATCACCAAGTTGGTTTACTTGATTTTCAAGACGCGGTAATCGGTTCTAAGGCGTATGATTTGGTTTCGCTGTTGGAAGATGCCAGAAGAGATGTAAGTGAGGTAAATCGGGTTAAAATTTTAGAGCATTACTTGGCTAAATCAGATTGTGACAAAGAGTCATTTACAAGGGATTACGAGATTTTATCTCTCCAAAGAAATATTAAAATCGTCGGAATTTTTTCCCGACTTTCAGTGCGCGACGGCAAGCATAATTATCTAAACCTTATGCCTCGGGTTTTGGGTTTTGTGAAGATGCGACTTGAATCGCAGAATCAGATTTTTAGTGAAATTTCTGATCTGCTTAAAAAATTTATTCAATAATGTATGAGCAAGAAAAACAGTAATGACAATTTAGAAATTCCTTCTTCGCTTTTGAAACATCCTTCCGCGGAAATTATTGCTAACTTGCAATTAATCAGCGAAGTCTTTCAAAAAATTGAAGAAGAAACTGCTGAAATTGCTGAGATGATTTTTGATTATTTAATCAATGCTTCGGACTTGCAAATTATGAAAGGCGAGCTTCCCGAATATGAGGATGAATATTTCCCCGAGGAAGAAGAAGGTATTTCTGACGAAGAAAAAAAGAAACGCGCTAAAGAAAGAGAAGCCAAAAAGAAGCGTATTAATGGTTACCTCAGTATTCTCAATCGCCTGTTTTTATTTTCACGCAAAAGCTCTCAGGCGGGAGAAGTTGGTGGAAGTGTAAGAATTATAAATCGTAAAACCGTCGAAGATTTGGATAAAAAAACTTTCACAATTTGTATGTGCTACGATGGCGGAGTTTCTTTAGATATTTTATGCGATATTGTGAACACCGAAAATCAAGCCAGAACACCAACCAGATCACCGGTGAAAATCACGGTTAAGCAGGTATTTGCTGGGATGAGTCATGATGATGAGCGTAGTCAGTAAAGGTAATTGACTCAGTTGCGCGAATAGATCCTGAAACAAGTTCAGGATGACAATGTGGATGAAGAGACTTTCTCCATCTCGGTGTCACCCCGCACTTGTTGCGGGGTCCATCTCGTCACACAGTAAATAATTAACGTGTTTCACGGTGGACCCCGCAACAAGTGCGTGGTGACAATTTGGGTGACCATTATTTCAAACAGAAAGGGCGGAATCTTTTTCAAGATTCCGCCCTTTCATTTTTTTACTTTTTAGATTTTTTACTTCTTTTTTGCAGGAGCTTTAGTTGCAGGAGCTTTAGCAGCTGCTTTCACTGGAGCTTTTTTTACTACAGCTTTCACTGCAGCTTTAACAGCAGTTACAACTTTTTTAACTGGAGCTTTTTTAGCAACAGTTTTTGCTACAACTTTTTTAGCTGGAGCTTTTTTAGCCACAACCTTTTTAGCCACAACTTTTTTTGCTACAACTTTCTTCGCTACAACTTTTTTAGCTGGAGCTTTTTTAGCCACAACTTTTTTTGCTGGAGCTGCTTTTACTGCTTTTTTAGTAGCCATAAAATTTTTATTTTTTGTTGTTAAAATGTGATCCAATAAGAATGGCAATTTCGAATAAAAATAACATCGGAATTACTAAACTTAGCTGACTCAAGATATCTGGGGGAGTAAGGACGGCAGCCACTATGAAAATGATCACAATCCAGTATCTTCTCTTTCGTCTTAAATCATTAGCTGACAAACAACCAACTTTGATTAAAAAAAGCAACAAGATTGGTAACTCAAACGCGAT
>CANGQE010000128.1 GCA_947455845.1 Rickettsiales bacterium | reverse complement strand
TAATTGCCCACGTCGCCAAACTTGAAAATCTGGTCAAAGCTTTCAAAGAAGGAAAAGACATTCACCAAATCACTGCCTCTCAAGTTTTTGGTATTCCTGAAAATGAAGTTGACTCAGCAACGCGCTCCAAAGCCAAAGCAATTAACTTTGGAATAATCTACGGCATCAGCGCTTTTGGTCTCGCCCGCCAACTTGATATTTCACGCCAAGATTCCTCGACTTACATTAAATCTTATTTGGCGACCTATCCCGGAATTGATTCTTACATGAAAAATTACATCAACTTGGCGCGTCAAAATGGCTTTGTTGAAACTATTTCAGGACGCAAATGTTTTATCCGCGAGATTAATAATAAGAACGGAATGATTCGCGCAGAAGCTGAAAGATTGTCAATCAACGCCCCAATTCAAGGCAGCGCTGCCGACATTATTAAGAAGGCAATGATTCGTTTGAGTAAGAGGTTTCGCGAAGAGAAATTAAATTCGAAAATTATTTTGCAAATTCATGACGAATTAATCGTAGAAGCTCCGCAAGATGAAGTGGAACTTGCGACCAAAATTCTGAAATTCGAAATGGAAAACGCGATGATTTTGGACGTGCCTTTGAAAGTGGATGTGACGGTGGGGAATAGTTGGAGGTAAGATTGAACTCTGAGCTCGCGATAGATCCTGAAACAAGTTCAGGATGACAATGAGAGGAGATGGTAGAGATACTGTCATCCTGAACTTGTTTCAGGATCTATTCTCAATTTTAAAATAAAAATATGACCCTAAGCCTAAAAACAAAACTCCGCAACCTAGTCTTCAAAATCCTAAAACTAAAAACAGTCGGAGTACGAGTTTTACTAATTAATAACGAAAAATTTTTACTGGTAAAACACAGCTACGCCCCAATGTGGTACTTACCCGGTGGTGGCGTTGATTCGGGAGAAACTGCCCTTGCCGCAGTCAAGCGTGAGTTATTTGAAGAAGTTGGAATTATCTGTGATCAATTCACATTATTTAACCTTTACCACAATAAACGCGAAGGCCACGATGATCACGTGGCAATGTATATTGCTCACAGTGCAAGCGAGCAACATCAAATTGACAATAAAGAAATTTCCTTTGCCTCTTGGTTTGGGTTTGATGAGTTGCCGAAGGATATTTCTCCGGCGACCAAAAGAAGGATTGAGGAATATTTGGGAAAGAGTGAGAAGATTGATCGGTGGTAACTAAAGTTAACAATTATCAGTTAGCAATTAGCATTTGGTTTGAGCAAATGTTAATTGTTAACTGATAATTGTTAATTTCCCTTGTTGCTTTCAAACTTTCGCTAAATAATATTTTTTTCCATTCATGACTCACCACATCGAAACGCTGTAAATCTCCCACTCTTACTCAACTTTTAATCAATCGAATATGGCTAGTAATTTAACTATCATGGGCAACAAGGAAATTTTGTTGGTTGCCGAAAATATCGCACACGAAAAAGGCATCTTGTTACAAGAAGTCATTGAGGCCATGGAAGAAGGCATCAAGCTAGCCGCCAAGAAAAAATATGGTCATCATTTAGACATCGAATGCCGTATTGATAAGAAGACTGGGCAGATCAAATTATTCAACAAATTACAAGTTGTTGCTGACGATACTGAAGATTTTGATGTACGTACCCACATCTCTTTAAAACATGCTAAACTTGAAGATAAAGCGGCTGAAATTGGTGATTCGGTTGTGCAAGAATTACCTCCGATCGATTTAAATCGTGTTGTTGCACAAGTTGCTCGTAACGAAATTATCCGCAAAGTAAAAGAAGCTGAAAAAAATAAAGAGTTTAACGAATTTAAAGATCGTTTAGGCGACATCGTTAGCGCTTCAGTGAAAAAAGTTGGCTTGAAAAATATCGTCATGGAAGTTGATGGTTACGAAGCCGTAATCCACGAAAGCGGATTAATTCCAAGAGAAAATTTCCGCGTTGGCGATCGTATGCGTTGCTACATTGAAGATGTGCGCAAAGAACCACATGGTGCCCAAATTTTCTTATCTCGTACTCACCCACAATTTTTAGTTCGCCTTTTTGAACAAGAAGTTCCTGAGCTTTACGACGGTAACATTGAAGTTAAAGCCGTAGCCCGCGATCCCGGATCTCGCGCTAAAATCGCCATCTATTCTCGCCGTGATGATATCGATATTATCGGTTCATTCATCGGTATTCGTGGTAGCCGTGTACAATCAGTTAGCTCTGAATTACGCGGTGAAAAAATCGATATTTTAAAATGGTCACCAAATATTGCTGAACTTGTAGTAAGTGCTCTTACTCCTGCCAAAGTTAGCAAAGTTGTGGTTGATGAAGAAAACGGCCTAATTGAAGTTGTGGTTGCCGAAGATCAACTTAGCCTTGCCATCGGCCGCGGTGGACAAAATGTTAAACTTGCTTCCAAACTAGTTGGCTACAAAATCGACGTCATGACCGACGAACAAGAATCTGTACGTAGAACAACAGAATTCAACCAAGCTTCTAAACTATTCGTTGAAGCTCTAGACGTTGAAGACATGATCGCCAACCTTCTTGCTTCTGAAGGATTCTTAAGCGTTGAAGATTTGGCTGAAAGCGAAATTTCTGAAATCGGGTCAATCGAAGGATTTGACGAAGATATTGCTAAAGAAATTAAACGTCGCGCTGAAGAATATTTGCAAAAAACAGCTTAGGACAGTTAACAATTATCAATTAACAATTAGCATTTACGGGTGCTGATTGTTTTTTGCTCACCGTTAACTGCTAATTGCTAAATGATAAATTAAATGACTGACACAACTAATCAAAATACAACTCGCTCGACCCTAACCCTGAAGCTTCCTACTTCAGCAGGTACGCAACCATTAACATTGAAAAATGTTGAAACTAAAAAGGTTAGCAGCTCGGCAGTTCAGGTTACCATTAAGGGTAGAAAAAAAGAGGTTAGAACTGATGACCGTGTCAATAACGGTTTAAGCAAGAGCGAATTTGAAGCTCGGATGAAAGCTGTGTCAGGATCAAAAGTCGAAGAAGAAGAAATCAAAAGTCACGAAATTTTAAGCAAACTTGCCAAAACCAAACGTGAAGCTGCAGAGGAAAAAATTGAAGTTAAAGAAAAAGAAGAAGAGCCAACAATTATTGTTGAAGAAAAAGTTATTGAAGAAGAAGTAAAGGTAGAAAAAAAGGTAGAAGTAGTAGCAGCAACAGTAGAGGTTGAAGCTCCCGTCAAGGCTCCGATGCAACTTTTAAAAGCAGCGGCAACTTACAATCCTGACGGCTTTGATGTTCGCAATAAAATCAGACAAAGTATTGCTACCACCAATCGCGAAAAAGAAGAGCGCGAAAAAATTGCCAATGAAAGAAGAAAACAAGAAGCTGAACGCTTAGAAAAAGAAAGAATCGAAAAAGAAAAAAGAAAACCCGTCAAAAAACCGGTGGGAAATTTTTCTAAAGCTCCGGCCAAACTTTCTGAAAGCGAAGAAGCAGCCCGAAAAAATAAACCATCTTTCAAAGAAGAACGTGTCAATACCAGAAAACTCACTTACATCATCGACGGTGATTCTGATGACAGTGAAGGTGGACGCAGAAGAAGAAAATCTAGAAGCGGCAGATACCAACAAGAAGTTCAGCCTCAAAAAGAATATAAAAAAATCTCCCGTGAAGTTGCTTTACCAGAACTTATTACAGTTTCGGAATTAGCCGATCGTATGTCCGAAAAAACCGGCGACGTCGTGAAAAAACTTTTCTCCATGGGTGTAGTTGTAACCAGTAACCAAGCAATTGACGATGATACTGCCGAGATTATTATTGGTGAATTTGGTCACACTGCTAAACGCGTTTCTCACTCAGATGTAGAAAATGTTCTCGATGAATCTAACGATTCTTCTGAAACTCTACCACGTGCACCAGTTGTAACAATCATGGGTCACGTTGATCACGGTAAAACTTCACTACTTGACGCTTTACGCACAACTGACGTTGCTGCCGGTGAACATGGTGGCATCACTCAACATATTGGTGCTTCTCGTATCTTAACTGAAGCCGGAAAATACATTACTTTCCTTGATACACCGGGACACGAAGCCTTTACCGAAATGCGTTCACGCGGTGCTAACATTACTGATATTGTAGTATTGGTTGTTGCTGCTGACGATGGTGTAAAAGAACAAACAATTGAAGCCATTAGCCATGCTAAAGCTGCCGGCGTTCCGATCATTGTTGCAGTAAATAAAATTGACAAACCAGGTGGAGATCCTCAAAGAGTTAAAAATGAACTTTTAAGTCACAATATCGTTGCCGAAGATTTAGGTGGTGACGTGATGTTTGTTTCAGTTTCAGCAAAAAATAAAATCAATCTCGACAAGCTTGAAGAAGCTATTTTGCTTCAAGCCGAAATTTTAGATTTAAAAAGTTCTTACGAAGGAAAATCCAGCGGTGCGGTTCTTGAATCAAGAGTTGATCCTGCTAAAGGTGTAATTGCTACCCTTCTAGTGCAAAAAGGCACGCTTAATGTTTCTGATCTTATTGTAGTTGGAACTTCTTACGGCCGCGTTAGAAAAATGTCCGACGATCT
>CANGQE010000127.1 GCA_947455845.1 Rickettsiales bacterium | reverse complement strand
TGAGCGTAAGCGGTAATCCAGCCGCCGGAATGCTTAATAATTACTAAATTTCCGTAACCTTTTAATTCATTGCCGACATAAGCTACAACTCCATCTTCGGCTGATTTGACGGTGCTACCTTCCGCAGCCTTGATATTAATTCCATCATTGTAAAGGCCGCCACTTTTAGGGCCGAATTTAGAAATTATTTGTCCGCGTACCGGCCAAGAAAAATGGTTTAATTTATCTAGAACTTTTTCAACAAGCCCGACGTCAGATTTTTCTTCTACTTCAGGTTCTTGTATATTTTTTGGTGGTGGGGCTTTTTCTACAATTTTAGTTTCTGGGGCTGGGTTTTGAACGGTTACAATGTTATTTTCAGAAAGCTTCGTAACCTTGATCTTGGTTCCGGCTTTGAGAGTGTAAGGTTCTTTTAATTCATTAATTTCAATCAGATTGTTAATCTTCATGTTATAAGTGCGCGAAATTCCATAAATCGTGTCACCTGCCTTAACCTCATGATAAGTTTGTACAGGGATATCAATAGTTGTTCCATTCTTCAGGTTGTAAGGAGGGGTCAAGTTATTGTGCTTGATTAAATCATGGAGTGACACCTGATATTTTTTTGAAATACTGTAAAGAGTGTCACCTGCACCGATTTCAATTAAACTGCTTTTTGGCTTGCTAAACACCTTCTCGGAAGAAGGCTTTGCTTTTTT
Source organism: Rickettsiales bacterium (assembly GCA_947455845.1). Lineage (GTDB taxonomy): Bacteria > Pseudomonadota > Alphaproteobacteria > Rickettsiales > UBA1997 > UBA2645. Next base: position 3,892 of record CANGQE010000127.1, on the reverse strand, counting down.
TGAGTCAGTTTTTTTATTGTAAACATTCTTGCTGCGATTGACGATTTTTGCAGGTTTTTGGCTACAAGAGAAACACAAAAAAAGCGCCAGCGAAAGAATTGAAATAGGTCTTAGAAAGAATTTCATTTTTTCGGTAAAAAACATTATTATCTAGCAGTGTCTGGAAGATGAACTTTTTATTGAATTGTGTAATAGATCCTGAAACAAGTTCAGGATGACGATGGAGGGTGATGTATCCACAGACTCCGTCATCCTGAACTTGTTTCAGGATCTGTTCAGATCGATATCCCAATTACAATGGATAAGCCAAGCTTATTTACCACTTTCAAATTAGCAATTTCAACCCCTGTCCATGCAAATTTTCTTACAGTTAAGTCCTCAAGTTCAAGTTTTTTTGGTGGCGGTTTTTGGATTAATTTTTGGTAGCTTAGGTAGTCTCATCAGCTACAGATTATCTAATGTAGAGCCTTTAGAGGGAAAAATTTCTTTGGGTAGAAGCATTGTGTTTACCCGTTCAAAATGTGCTAGCTGCGCTGCGGTGCTCAACTCTTTCAATCTAATCCCGCTTATTTCTTGGATTTTGCAAAGAGGTAAATGCACTAAATGCCACGCAAAAATTTCATGGCGATACCCTCTAATGGAGCTCAGTTTTTTAAGCGCTTTTTTAGCAATCTTTTTTGTGCTCAATGGGCAATTAGATTGGAAAATGATTTTATATTTCCTAATCGCTGGCACCTTGATTGTAATGTGCGCTATTGATTTGGAGCATTATTTTATTCCCGACTCTACCCAATATTTTCTGACAATTTTGGTAACCATGTTGGTAATTTTAGAGCACGGTATTCCGGCAGTCTGGCCTCATGTCGGATCAGCTTTTGTTTATTTAGGATTTGGTTTGGCGCTGTTTGTTTTTTTCTATTACACTGCGGGGCTTGAGGCAATTGGGGTGGATGATTTTAAGTTTTTCTTTGTTACGGGGTTCATGCTCGGCATGGAAAACTTTTTAGCCTTTATGATGTTAAGCGGTATTTGTGGTGTGGTCTTTGGGTCTTTGTGGCAAAAGCTAAAAAAAGATGAAACCTTTCCTTTCGCTCCAGCAATATGTTTTTCAGCTTTTGTTTGTATGCTTTTTGGGAAGAGGCTGGATCCGGTGGAGTTAATTGGGTCGTTGATTTTCTAGTACGAGGGCTATCCTAAACAATTAAAGTCCGAGCAATATTCTCCCGATGGGAAAATTGCTGTTTTCTCTCGGCAAAATTCTTCTCCTCAAACACAAACTTTTCCAAGAAAAATCCACTCAACTTTAAGCCGTCCAACAATTGATTGTCATTACAAGGCGCATCCTCAAGTAAAAAACTAGGTAGGCGTAGGAGCTTGTTTTTATAAGGCTCGCCTGCTTCAAAAGAAACGGCACAGGCTGATTTTGGGGAAACAAAGGCAAGGTTGGTGGTGGCGTTGGTAACAACGCAGGCAGATAAATCAATTCCATAGCCCAAGGTTTTTAAAATCTTCAATTCTAAGCGAATGTAGTCTGCTAAAAAATCTTGTTTTTGGGTGTGATCCTCAGCAATTTTCTGCAAGAAATTCTGCAACTTTGTAAATAAAATTTCGTGATTGTCTTTCTCTAGAAAAACGCTGTCGATGATTGAAAATAAAGAGTTAACACAATCAAGCTTGAGCTTATCAAAAATAATTCTGCTACAGTAAGAGCGCATTAAATCTACCGCAGAAAATTGTCCTAAATTTTCATCAGTGCGAGAGTGGTAGGAGAAAGAAATTAAATTGCCGATTTGAAAAATAACTTTGTCTTTCTTAGAGCGGGCTGATTTTACAAAGCCGCGATAAATGCCATGATGTTGTGAAAAAACTTTCACAATTAATGAATTCTCGCCGTATTTTTTTTGACTAATAATGATGCCGCAATCTTCAAATTTCATAAGTTTTTAGAAAATTTAAAGCCGATTTGGAATCGTTAAATACCAGCTTGTCCGGTGCTTGATGACGAAACCAAGTTACTTGTCTCTTGGCGTAATTTCTGGTTTTTTGCGTGGCAATTTCAAGCATTTTTTTGTGAGTGATTTTTTGGGCTAGAAAATCACGAATTTCAAAAAAACCTAAAGTTTTGGTGATTTGGCAATCATCATTAACTCCGCTTTCCACAAGCTCCTGTACTTCTTCGAAAGCACCAAGTTCTAACATTTTTTCAAAGCGCGAATTGCAATTTTCATAAAGTTGGGAGCGGTCGGGGTTAAGATTTAAGTGAATAAAATCCGCTTCCGGCAATATTTTTTTTAAAGGCTGATGTTGCCACCAAGTAATTGATTTTCCGGTTTGTTCTAAAACCTCGTAGGCTCTGATTAGGCGTTGCTTATCGAGTATTTCATCTTCACCAAGATCTACTAGTTTTTTCTGGAATTCTTCGTGTCCAATTTCTTCGTAGAGATTGCGGGCATTGTTTCTAAATCTTTCTTCAATCTCAGGAATTTCCGAAATCCCATCAACTAGCTTTGCCAAATACATACCGCTGCCACCAACAATGACAGGTAGTTTTTTCTCTTGCAAAACTTGCTCAACTACTTGCTTTACAAGCTTTAGCCAAATTCCCACCGATGACGTTTCTTGCGGCTTAAAATGGGAATATAAAAAATGTTTTACTTTTTTTTGATCTTCCTTTGTGGCCTGCGAAGATAGGATGGGCAAGCCTTCATAAATTTGCAGTGAGTCGCCATTAATGATGGCAATGTCTTTTTCCTCAGCCAATTTCATGGCTAAGTCTGATTTTCCTGAAGCGGTCGGGCCTGAAATTATTAAAATTTTCTCAGCCATTATTTAAGAAATCTTTAAGTTTTTTTAGATCGTCGGGAAGATCAATTTCAAAAGACATTTCTTCATTGCTGCGCGGGTGCATGAAGCTGATTTTGTAAGAGTGGAGCGCTTGTCTGGCCAAGGTTTTGATGAAACTTTGTGCTGCCGGTGAAGTGCCTAAGGGTACGGTTTTTTTGCAAGAATTGTAAAGCTTGTCGCCGATCAGAGAATGTTTGATTGATTCAAGATGCACCCGAATTTGGTGAGTACGACCGGTTTGCAACTTGCATTCAATCAAGCTGGCAAAGCCATCGATAAAAATTTCTTTAGTTTCGTAATTGGTGATAGCTTGGCGACCAAGAGTGCGTGAAATCGTCATTTTCAAACGATTAGTGCGTGAGCGTACAATATTCTTGTCAATCAAGCCACGTGGCGGAGTAATAACCCCGTAAATAAAGGCGAGGTAGCTTCTTTTAATATCGCGGTCTTTGAGTTTTTGGCTTAAAATTTGGTGCGTAAAATCATTTTTGGCAACTAGCATTAGGCCAGAAGTGTCTTTGTCTAAACGATGCACGATGCCGGGGCGAAATTCACCGCTAACCGAAGAAAGCTTATTTTTGTGAGTGAATAAAAGTCCGTTAACCAGAGTGTTAGTTTGATTGCCGGCACCGGGATGGACAGTGAGGCCGTAAGGCTTATTTACCACGATTAAATCGTCATCTTCAAAAACAATTTCAAAAGGAATGTCTCGGGCTTCTAAGTGCGAAGGTCTTGGATCTAGTGTGGTTACAGAAAACTTCTGCCCCAATTTTGTTTTGTTGGAAGTGGCTTTGACGGGTTTGCCTTTTTCATCGACCACCATTTGCATTTCAACCAGATGCTGAATTTTAGTGCGGTTAATTTCAGGTTTTAGGGCCAGAAATTTCTCGGTTAAAAACTTATCAAGACGGATGCCATCTTCATTTTCCAGAACTTCAAATTCGAATTTTTCCATTTTTTTATTTTAATGATGTGTTTTTGGATGGTAGATTTTACCGCGTTGACTGGACCCCGTCGTGAAGACGGGGTGACAAGCTAAGAGTAAGAG
>CANGQE010000126.1 GCA_947455845.1 Rickettsiales bacterium | reverse complement strand
GTTTTTGTAGTCCGAACCCTCATATCAAACCCTGATTTTTAACAAAAATTAGAGCTTAGTATGGTCAAATATCAAAACAACCCAGCCGCAAGCATTGAAAATAAAGGATCGAGAAAAAAATAAAATTGGAGTTGCTCAAGTCAGGAAGAGGGTGGATGATCGCGTAGCGATCAGACGGGTGATTTGCCCGTCACTTGCTCATTCTTAAATCACCCTTCCGCCGCTAACGCGGCTCCCTCCCTCTTTTTCAAAGAGGGCTTGCAGCGCATTACACTTTTAACAAAGACTCAATCCTCTTAACCTGCTTAACAACATCAGCCTTAGAAGTACCGCTATTCACCACAAAATCAGCTTGGGATTTTCTTTCTTTGTTGCTGATTTGTTTTAACAAAATCTGATCAAACTTTTTTTCCAGATTTTTTTTCTCAGCTTTAAAATTTTTAGGATCCTGTTGGCGGGCGCGGGCTAAAAAACGTTTTTTGCGAACTGATGTAGGAGCAACAATAGCAACGATTTTGTCGCAGTTATATTTATTCTCCAGCAGTAGCGGAATATTAAGAACTGCAATTTCTTTCCTCTCTTTCTGGGCTAAATTTAGAAATTCCCAATATTTTTCTTTAACCATTGGATGAAGAATTTTTTCTAAAATTTTTAATTTTTCGTCATCTTCAAAAACAATTTTTCCTAAAACTTTTTTATTAATTTCTTGGTTAATTAAGGCTTTCGGGAAGTGTTTTTCTATATGGTACTTTACTGCCTGATTTAATTTTAACAGCTGGTGCACTTCGTGATCCGCATCAAAAATTACAGCGCCATCTTTTCTTAGGATGTCTGCGACAAAATTTTTACCTGAAGCGATTCCTCCGGTGAGGCCGATTACTTTCATTTTTAAATCGGGATAAGAGTATTTAACGTAACTTTAAAACCAAAAACTCGCTGGTCGAGCGGAGTCGAGACCTTTTAGAGGTTCCTGCTGCCGATGTTAAAACAAAGGAATCAAGCATCCAAATGGTCTCGACTCCGCTCGACCAGCAAGTTTTGGTAGTGGGGATAAAAACCTACCGCAATTCCTCCGGTAACTCTACCTGACAAAAATTCAAATTCTGACGCAAGCTCTCTTTCAAGCTTTCCAAATCTTCTTTAGAACCCGCTTCACAACGAGCCACTAAAACTGATTGTGTATTAGAAGCACGTATCAGCCACCATCCTTTATGGGCGTTAACTCTAACGCCATCGATATCATTAAACTCAGTACCGGAATTTTTTAAATTTTCCTTTAACTCATCAACAATTTTGAATTTTCTCTCTTCTGAACATTCCACCCGAATTTCCGGAGTTGAAAAAGTTTGCGGTAAAGATTTTCTTAGATGTGAAAGCGAATAAATAGAGTTAGAAACAATGTTAATAATACGAATTGCCGCGTAAAGAGCGTCGTCAAAGCCGTAATATTTATCGGCAAAAAATATGTGACCACTCATTTCTCCGGCCAAAACCGCGCCTGTTTCTTTCATCTTAGCTTTAATCAAAGAATGTCCGGTTTTCCCCATGACAGGCTTGCCGCCATGTTTTTTAATTTCATCAAACAAAACATTACTAGCTTTAACATCCGCAATGATTGTAGAACCGAGGCGATCTTTCAAAATTTCACGAGCATAAAAAATCATCAACTGGTCGCCCCAGATAATTTCTCCTTCATTATCAACCACGCCTATACGGTCGCCATCGCCATCAAAGGCAATTCCTAAATCGCAACCTTGATCTAAAACCACTTTGATTAAATCTGCCAAATTTTTTGGCACTGTTGGATCGGGGTGATGATTAGGAAAAGCTCCGTCAACATCTTCAAATAATAAAATGTGATCAGCGGCGATTCTTTTAGTTAGAGCTTGCATAACTTCACCGGCGGAACCATTGCCGGCATCCCAAGCAATTTTCATTTTTTTGCGCGGCTTAAATTCATCAACTTCATCAAGCAAATGACTTCTGCTTTCAGCCAAAACGCAATCGGATAACATTCTATCAATATATTTATTCTGCACGTCGCGCTCTTTCACGCTGCCCTCGCCTTCAACAAAATCACCTTCTGCCGCCAGTTTAGCTAAACCCAAAATATCCTCGCCATAAAAAGGACGATCTTTAAGCATCATTTTAAAACCATTGTGATCCTTAGGATTATGCGATCCCGTCACCATAATTCCGCCATCACAATCTAAATGATAAACCGAGAAATATAACATCGGAGTTGGTCCCATGCCAACGTCCGTAACCTCCATACCAGATTCAACCAAAGCTTTGATTAATTGCTTTTTTAAAGCCGGTGAACTCATACGACCATCACAAGCAACTGCAACTTTTTTCTTTTTATTTTTGCTTAAAAAACTGGCGAAAGATTTGCCCACAAAAAAAGCATCTGAGTCGAAAAGAGTTTGGTTGTAGAGGCCACGAATATCGTAAGCACGAAGGATTGAAGGGTGAAATTTGTGAGTCATAAATTAAATATTGGATAGATCCTGAAACAAGTTCAGGATGACACCGAGAGAGAGGGATGTCGTTCCCACACACTCCATCATCCTGAACTTGTTTCAGGATCTATTCGTTTAAAGATAATTGCTAAACATTAATCTTCCCCAACGCCGGACTTGACGCTGAAGCAAATTGTTTTCTTTCCATTCTTCCCGCAAGGTAGGCGGCGCGGCCGGCTTCAATTGCAAGCTTCATGGCATGGGCCATTAAAATTGGATTCTTGGCTTTGGCGATTGCGGTATTCATTAAAACGCCGTCGCAGCCAAGCTCCATGGCGATTGCAGCGTCTGAAGCAGTGCCGACTCCGGCATCAACTAAAACTGGAACTTTCGATTGTTCAATAATAAATTCGATGTTGAGACGATTTTGAATTCCGAGACCTGAACCAATTGGAGCAGCTAATGGCATGATGGCACAGCAACCAATATCTTCCAATTCTCTGGCAACAATTGGATCATCCGAAGTATAAACCATTACATCAAAACCTTCTTTGATTAACAATTCTGCGGCTTTGATGGTTTCGGTAACTTTTGGGTAAAGGGTTTTTTCATCAGCCAAAACTTCCAACTTAACCAAGTTCCAACCACCCGCCATGCGAGCAAGACGCAAAGTGCGCACTGCTTCATCGGCGGTAAAACACCAAGCGGTATTTGGTAGGTAAGTGAATTTTTGTGGATCGAGAAAATCTTGCAACATCGGCTCGCCTTTCTTTTCGATATTGACGCGGCGAACTGCAACTGTAACTATTTCAGCACCTGAGGCATTGATTGCGGAGGCGGTTTCTTGGAAGTCTTTATATTTTCCGGTACCTACTAAAAGGCGGGAAGTGAATTTGCGGCCGGCTATTTCGAAAAAGTCGTGGGTCATTTAACAGTTATCAATTAACAATTAACATTTGGTTGAATGCAAAACACAAAGAACAACCACCAACTGTTAATTGATAATTGTTAATTGTTAAATGCCCTACATTCCAAACTTATCAGGAAACACTGTAATCAAGAAAAGAACGGTTGGTGCAAGCAGCATCATGCCGTCAAGACGATCTAGAACGCCACCATGTCCCGGAATAATATTGCCCGAATCTTTAACGCCGAAAATTCTTTTAATTTTTGATTCTAGCAAATCACTAGCTTGTTCGATTAAAGATAAAAGAGCGCTGACTATTACAAAAAATACTACTCCACCGCTAAACATTAACGCACTCATCAGACCAATTAGCATGCTGGCAATTAGGCCACCGGCAAGTCCGGACCAAGTTTTATTTGGGCTAATATCGGGAGCTAATTTTGGTCCGCCGAAAGTTCTGCCGGCAAAGAATGCAAAAATGTCAGTGGCCCAGATTATTGAAAACATCCACAATAAAACATCAGCATCGAGAAGACGAATTTTGATTACGGAATAAATGGGGATAAGGATGTAAAAGAGTCCGATAAGGCGCCATCTTTTTTGATCTTCCGCAGTTCTAGTCATGTCAATCCACTCAGCGGTCATTAAAATTGTGATCGCAATTGCACTGAAAATGAAAAGATTTTTGGAGTAGAAAATTGCGTAAACTGCTAATGGAATCAGTATTATTGCAGTGACGACGCGTTGTTTGGTATTATCTTTCGGATCTAAAAAGTGAACTTGTTCGATTACTTTTCCTACTAATTTTTCCAAAGCTGCAACAGCTTTTTTAACGGTTTTCATCAATGAATCTAACCTTGTTGGAAAATTATCTCTTGCCATATCGCCTCTCTCTTTTGTTAAAGTCATGAATTGCCTGAAGTAGATTTTCTTTGTCGAAATCAGGCCAGTAAGTTTGGGTAAAGTAAAACTCCGCGTAAGCTAATTGCCAAAGCAAAAAATTGCTTAACCTTTGGTCGCCGGCAGTTCTGATCAGAAGATCAGGATTAGGCATTTGGGGCTGATAAAGATTTTTAGAAAAATATTCTTCATCAATTTCATTTACGCTAATTTTGCCCTGACTAACATCAAGAGCTATCTTCTTAGTTGCATCAATAATTTCCTGCCTTGACCCATAACTGAACGCTACGTTTAAAGTTAAAGCTTGGTTATCTTTAGTTTT
>CANGQE010000125.1 GCA_947455845.1 Rickettsiales bacterium | reverse complement strand
TCTTACGCAAAGTAGCGGGAACCTTAGGTAGGTCTCGACTCCGCTCGACCAGCGGGTTGTGGTGAGTAGTGTGAGAGTGGCTAATTAGCAGTTAACCAAATGTTAATTGTTAACTGCTAACTGTTAAATTTATTGGCAGGCCAAACACTCGTCGTACTTATTTTCTTCCTCTTTCTCAACCGGTGCTGCAACTGCTACTACCTTAGAAAACAACTCGTGGCTTTCAGTTTTATTAGAAACTTTGTCAGCGCGTTGAACCGAGGTTGAGCGGCAGTAGTAAAGGCTTTTTAGGCCTTTTTGCCAAGCTCTAAAGTGAGTGTCGTGCAAATCTTTTTTCGAAACATTACCAGGTAAAAATACGTTCAAGCTTTGGGCTTGGCAAATGTATTCTTGGCGTTCGGCAGAGAGGTCAATCATCCATCTTTGGTCGATTTCTTGGGCGGTTTTGAAAACTAATTTTTCGTGCTCGTCAAGAAAATCTAAATGTTGAACTGAACCTTCTTCAATGGTGATTGTGGACCAAACATCTTCAGTGTTGCGGCCTTTCGATTCTAGTAATTTCACTAGGTTTTTATTACGCACGTTGAATGAACCGGTCAGTGTTTTTTGAGTGAAAGAATTTGCTGCAAAAGGCTCAATTCCGGGTGAGGAATTATTGGCAATAATTGAAATTGAAGCAGTCGGAGCAATCGCTAATTTGTTAGAAAATCTTTCTTCAATACCAACTTCAGCAGCATCTGGGCAAGCGCCGCGCTCTTTGGCTAAAACCTTAGAAGCTTGGTCAACACCTTGCTTAATGAATTGGAAAATTTTCTTGTTCCACACTTTGCTCATTGCTGATTCAAGGGGCACATTTTTGCTTTGTAGAAATGAGTGGAAGCCCATTACACCAAGTCCAACACTGCGTTCGCGCATTGCAGAATATTTGGCTTTGTACATTAAATCGGGAGCCTTGTCGATGAAATCTTGCAAGACATTGTCGAGGAAGCGCATTACGTCTTCAATGATTTGCGGGTTGTCTTTCCATTGGTCGTAAAATTCAAGATTTAACGAAGACAAGCAGCACACTGCGGTACGGTCATTTCCTAAATGGTCAATGCCTGTCGGTAGAGTAATTTCGCTGCACAAGTTGGAAGTTTTAACTTTCAAACCAAGTTGTTTGTGGTGCTCAGGAATTGCTTTATTAACGGCGTCAATGAAGAGAATGTAAGGCTCGCCCGTTTCAACGCGAGTAGTTAAAAGTTTAACCCACAAAGCGCGCGCTTTTACCACCTCAACTACGTGACCAGTGGTCGGACTTTTCAATTCAAAATCACCGTCTTTTTCAACAGCGCGCATGAATTCGTCAGTAACGGCAATGCCGTGGTGTAAGTTCAGTGAGCGACGATTTGGATCTCCCCCGTTCGGGCGACGAATGTCAATAAATTCTTCAATTTCAGGGTGATTAATTGGTAAGTAAACTGCTGCCGAACCGCGTCTAAGACTGCCTTGTGAGATTGCCAAAGTTTGCGAATCCATTACTTTAATGAAGGGAATAATGCCGGAAGTTTTGCCGTTGCCGCGCACAGTTTCACCAATCGAACGCAAATTGCCCCAATAGCTGCCGATACCGCCACCTTTGGAAGCGAGCCAGACATTTTCATTCCACAAGCTAACAATGCCTGCTAGTGAGTCGGAGGATTCGTTTAAGAAGCAAGAAATCGGTAATCCACGGTCAGTGCCGCCATTACTCAAAATTGGTGTTGCCGGCATGAACCACAAGTTGGAAATGTAGTTGTAAAGGCGAGTAGCGTGAGCCTGATCGTCGGCGTAGTAAGAGGCAACGCGGGCAAATAAATCTTGGTAAGATTCGTCAGGAAGTAAGTAACGATCCTTCAAAACCGCCTTACCAAAGTTGCTCAACTTGTCGTCGTTTTTAAGATCAATTTCAATTGAGAATTTTTTCTTAGTGGTTGCGGCTTTTGTAGCGGCTTTTGTAACTGGTTTTTTTGACATTGGTCTAAAAATTTAATGTTCTTGGCGAACCAAGCTGGACTTGGGTAAAACTACATCTAGTGGTACTTTTGCTAGAAACCACACTACATCTTGTTTTTTTAGATTTTTATTTTTGCAAAGTTAAATGTCTAGCAGGATTTTTAGGAATTTTCGAAGAGGTTTTTTTGAGACAAACAATTGGGTTTTTTGTGAGTGAATAGATCCTGAAACAAGTTCAGGATGACGGTAAATCTAAACACTACCCTCACTGTCATCCTGAACTTGTTTCAGGATCTATTCACTCAACATTAAGTCCAAGTAACTCCACAATCCCCTTCGCCTTACTAAAAGTTTCAGCCAACTCCGCTTGTGCGTCAGAATCAAAAGTAATTGCTCCACCTGTCTGAAATTCAAATTTCTCTCCACGCAAAACCAAAGTGCGAATCACCACCGACAAATTTATTTCTTCCCCGCAAAAATACCCAATCGCTCCACTGTAAATTCCACGGTTTAATTTTTCTTTTTGTGCCGCAGTTTCAATTGCCTTAATTTTAGGAGCGCCCGTCATTGATCCCGGAGGGAAGCAGGCTTTAACGGCGTCAATCGCAGAAAAATTCTCAGTAATTTCACCGTGAATTTCTGACGACATGTGGTGGATATTTTTGTAAGAAGTGATTTGGAAAAGTTTTTTCACAATCACGCTTCCGGCCTCGCAGATTCTGGACAAATCGTTGCGCACCAAATCGACAATCATTAAATTTTCAGCGCGTTCTTTGGGGCTATTTTTGAGGTTTGATTTATTTTTGCGGTCTTGTTTGGGATCTGAGTTTCTAGGCGCTGTGCCTTTAATTGGTCGCGAAAAAATTTTACCGTTTTTGATTTTTAGAAATAATTCAGGGCTAGAGGAAATTACGTAATTGTTGTCGAGTTTTAAAAATGCCGAATAGTTAGCGGGGCTAAGCTTAGTTAGGTTGGTGAAGAGTTGGAAATTTTCTTGGGCTGTAGGTTTTTTGGTGAAGGTGCCGAAGAATTTGCGGGTGAGGTTGGTTTGGTAAAAGTCGCCGGCGGCAATCATTTTTTTAATGTCGGTGATTGCGGTTAGGTAAGATTGGTTGGTGAAGTTAGAATTAAAGCTTGAGATTTCAGGCGTGTCACGGTGGACCCCGTCGTGAAGACGGGGTGACAAGTTTAAAGAACCAACCTTAAACTTGTGGCGCAAAGCTAAAGCATTGTCACCCCGCACTTGCTGCGGGGTCCACCGTGCTACTTGTTCCCACTTTTCTTGGTTCTCAAAACTTACCGACAACTTCTTAACCGCGTGCTCAAACTCCAACACCACCGCAAAATTCACCAAACAAACTTTTGGCAAATCGACAAAAGATTTTTCTCCTTGCGGCAATTTCTCAAACTCTCCACCCAACTCGTAAGCCAAATACCCAAACCACTTCTTGCCACTATTTTTTAAAATCTTTTCCGCCGCCGCAAAATCTTCCGCTACAATTTTTTCCTGCACAAAAAGCCCAATGTAAGAGCGCGAATTTTTTACTTCCAAACTTAATCCCGAATACAAAAACACCCAATCGGAATCGCCGTAATTTTCCGAAACCACCTGCGCAAAATCTAGCGGCTCTTGCCAGTTTAATTTTAACTTTTGCACATTTTCCTCACGTCTTCTTGCAGCAATTCCAGAAACTTATTTCCAAAATTTTTCTGCAATTTTTTACCCAAAAATTCGTCAACCGGCAAAGCTAAAAAAGCCGAATTAGTCAGAAAAATTTCGTCAGCTTTTTTTAATGTAGCCAGAGTTGCTTCCACTTCGTGAATTTTAAAAGGCGAGATTTTTAACAATCTTTTGCGCACTGTCCCAAGCAAGATGTCACAAGCTTTAGAAGCGGTAAAAACCTTGCCGTTTTTCACCCAAAAAATATTAGACGACGAAGTTTCTGCGACGAATTTTTTTTGCGAAAACATTACGCCGTCAAAAAGATTTTTTTCGGCGGCGTCTATTTTGGTCAGAATGTAAGGCAAGGCATTCATTGTTTTGCCCAAAGGGCTGACGGGTGTTTTGGTGCTGGAAATTCCCAGCGTAATTTTTTTAGGAAATTCCCGTTCGGCAAAAGTTTGAATTAAAATCAGCGCTTCTGTTTCGTAAGTCGGTAAATATCCGGCGCTGCCAATGCCACGGCTAATTGCGATTCTTAAAATGCCATTTTGAAGCGCGTTCTTTTTAATTAATTGCAGAGATTTTTTTTCTAAATCAGAAATGTCGGCAGAAAATTTTAAAGCTTTTAAGCCCGCTTTAATTCTGAACTGGTGGGCGGAGAAATCGTAAATTTTTCCGTTAAAAATTTTGCAGGTTTCAAAAATACCGTCGCCAAAAAGCAAGCCGCGTTCACTAATTGAAACTTGGGCTTGTTTTTCTTCGATTAGTTGGTGATTTTTGAAAGTGTATTTTTGCATTATTTTTTTAATTACGTTCTGTGTGAATAGATCCTGAAACAAGTTCAGGATGACACCGAGGTGAGGGGCGGTCTTCCCCCAGACTCGGTCATCCTGAACTTGTTTCAGGATCTATTCACACAGAAAAACGTCCCAAACAATTTTCATGAAATTCTTCAAATTCATTCTGAAGTG
>CANGQE010000124.1 GCA_947455845.1 Rickettsiales bacterium | reverse complement strand
GTTTATGGTGTAAAAACTGAAATGTCGGAGAAGCCCTATCTACTAGCAGGTAACGATTCTTTGCAGAAAAGTATCATTGGAATTAATTCTGAGAAAACTGCTGAAGATATTGAACTTAGTGAGATTTTAATCAGGGAGCAAAAGCAACTTAAGCGTAAACAAAAAATGCGGGAAATTTTCGGCAGCGATGCTTTAGAAATGGAGGCGATTGAGCCTGACGAGGAAAGTTTTGCTAAGCGCAAAATGGTAAAGGTTAAGGGTGAGAAAAATGCCGTCAAAGCTCCGGTTGAGGAAAAAACTGAGTCACAACAGGGAGGCATTATGGAAGCCATCAAGAAAATTTTCAAAAAATAACATCGCGAATGAATAAAATTCTTAAAAAAACCCAGCTTTTATGTTGCGCTTTTCTATTATTGGCATCGCATGCAATGGCCGCGGAAGATATTCCATATGAGCTCAATGAAACGCAATTTTATTTTTTGATTGATGCGGATACCAACGAAGTTCTGCTCTCCAAGAATGCTGACATTCCGATTCCACCTTCTTCAATGACAAAATTAATGACGGCCTATGTTGTTTTTGATCAGGTTAAAAAAGGACGAATCAGTTTAGATAATAAATGTTTAATCGGTAAAGATGCTTGGCGAAAATCGGGTTCAAGTATGTTCTTGAATTACGGTGATGTGGTGTCGATTAATGAGTTGGTTAGAGGTTTATTGGCGGTTTCAGGAAATGATGCAGCAGTTGCTTTGGCTGAGAGTACGGCCGGTGGCTTCAATAATTTTGTTACTTTGATGAATAGCACGGCAAAAGAATTGGGTTTAAAAAATAGTCATTTCCGCAATCCTCATGGTTTGAATGAAGAAGGTCATTACATGAGTTTGCGTGATCTAGCAACTCTTGCTGCTGCGCTTTATCGAGATTTCCCTCAATATTCATCTTACTTCAGTATAACGGAATTTACCTATCGCAATATTACCCAACGTAGCCGCAATCCTTTAATCAAAGAAAATTATGATGGTGTGGTTGGCGGCAAAACCGGACATACTAACCAAGGTGGATATGGCGTAATCGGAGTGGTGAAGCGCGATAACCGTCGTTTAATTGCAGTGGTTAATAAGGCTAAAACTCCAAAACAAAGATCAGTAGCGATCATTAAATTGATGGATTACGGCTTTACCAATTACAAAAAATTAGTTCTCTTTAATAAGGGTCAAAGGGTGACTAATTTAAAAACTTGGTTGGGCGATAAGTCGCAAGTTAATATTATGGCGCAGCAAGAGATCTCTTTAAATATTCCTCGTGACAAACCTCTGGAAGCGGTGAAGGTCAGTGTCAAATATATGGGGCCGCTTTACACGCCAATTAAGCGCGGTGACAAGGTTGCCAGTCTAGTTGTAGAAATTCCCGGATATAAAGCTCTTGAGTATCCGCTTTTTGCTGAGGAAAAGATTGACAAGGCCGGATATCTCAAAAGAATTAATCAAATTCTGCGTTACAAAATCTATAATTTTCTCAACGAAATCTCATAAAAAATGGATATAAAAATGCTCATGCGTCAGGCGCAAGAAATGCAGCAAAAAATGCAAAAAATTCAAGAAGGTCTTGCTAATCAAGACTACGAAGGATCTGCCGGTGGCGGCATGGTGACGGTTGTAATTAGTGGTGCTGGTACGGCTAAAAAAATCACAATCGATCCTTCTTTGCTTAATGTTGATGAAAAAGACATTCTGGAAGATCTTTTGATCGCTGCTTTTAATGATGCTAAGAAGAAATCTGACGATAGTTCTAATGATTCAATCCGTGCTGCAACAAATGGCATGCCTCTTCCTGCTGGATTTAAATTCTAACTAAATATGTTGGTAAAGCTTTGCGGATTCACCGAAGAAAATTCGGTGAAGGTCGCAATCGCACAGAAATGTGATTTTTTAGGTTTTATTTTTTACGAGAAATCTCCCCGCTACATTACCCCGCAAAATGCTGCCAAAATTTCAAGACAAGTTCCTTCAAATATCGCCAAGGTTGCGGTGGTGGTTGATTGCGACTTCGATTTTTTAGAAAAAATAGTTCAAGAATTTACCCCCGATTTTTTTCAATTTCATGGCAATGAAAGTGTAGATTTTTTAGCAGCGGCGCGTCGCAAATTTCCCCAAATCAAAATCATTAAAGCTTTTAAAATATTTGATGTGCAAGATTTAGAGTCGGTAAAAGATTTTGAAAATTACACCGATTATTTTTTGTTCGACAGTAAGGTTGTGGGTGAGGCTGGAGGTAGTGGTAAAAAATTTGATTGGAAAATTTTAGAAAATTTTAGCAGTAGAAAAGATTGGTTTTTATCGGGTGGGCTGAATATTGAAAATATTGAAGAAGCTTTAAAATTAACCGGCGCTAAGATGATCGATATCTCTTCGGGTATTGAGAAAATTCGTGGTCAAAAATCTTCAGAGTTAATTGAAGAGTTAATGAAGAAAATGAATTCTATAAAATAACAGCAACAATTTCCAAATATCGCAATGCTACTAAAATTCAG
Source organism: Rickettsiales bacterium (assembly GCA_947455845.1). Taxonomy (GTDB): domain Bacteria; phylum Pseudomonadota; class Alphaproteobacteria; order Rickettsiales; family UBA1997; genus UBA2645. The sequence goes on along the minus strand of CANGQE010000124.1, from coordinate 2,123 downwards.
AAACTTTCTATTCGGAAATCCTCGCGATCCTTTCGACAAAGAAACGCGCAAACATATTTCACTAGTAGCTTTTTTAGCTTGGGTTGGTCTTGGTGCTGATGGTATTTCATCTTCTTGTTACGGTCCTGAAGAAGCCTTTCTGGCACTTGGAACTCACAGCGAATTGGCAATTTATTTAGCAATCGCCACCGCCTTTACGGTCTTCATTATTTCTTATGCTTACACGCAAGTAATTGAACTTTTCCCTAAGGGTGGCGGCGGATATCGGGTTGCTACCAGATTGTTGGGAAAGCATGCAGGACTTGTTTCGGGATCAGCTCTAATTATTGATTATGTGCTTACCATTTCCATCTCCATTGCCAGTGGTATTGATGCAATTTTTAGCTTTCTTCCGGCTCATTTTCATGGAGCAAAATTAATCATCGCAATATTACTGGTGGCATTTTTAGCGATGCTGAATCTGCGTGGTGCTAAAGAATCAATTAAGTTTTTATTTCCGATTTTCTTAGGATTCATCATTACGCACTTTGCTTTGTTGATTTACGGAATAGTAGCCCATCATTACGGTTTGGCTAAATTAGTGCCGCAAGCAGTGGCTGAAACTCGAGAGCTCAAAGACTCTTTCGGATGGATTTTCATTTTTTCACTTTTCCTTAAAGCATTTTCAATGGGAGGTGGTACTTACACCGGTTTGGAAGCAGTTTCAAACAATGTAAATACTCTTTCTGAACCACGGGTTCGCACGGCAAAATTAACCATGTTCTTGGTGGCAATTTCTTTGGCCTTCATGGCAGCGGGCATAATCTTGCTTTATCTGCTTTGGGGTGTGAATAAGGTTGAAGGGCAAACTTTGAATGCCACAACTTTCTACATTCTTACTGAAACATGGAATTATGCGGGGATTGAGTGGGGAAGTTTTATTGTTCCAATCACTCTAATGTTGGAAGCCGGATTATTGCTGGTTGCTGCTAATTCAGGATTCTTAGCTGGTCCAAATGTTGTAGCAAACATGGCCAGCGATGAATGGATGCCAAAGTCTTTTAGCTCTCTTTCCAGCCGTCTAGTCGTTAAAAATGGCATATTATTCATGGCCATTGCCGCCATTGCCACCTTATTAATTACGGGTGGATCGGTTCACGTTTTAGTCGTTCTTTATTCAATCAACGTATTTATAACTTTCTCATTATCATTGCTGGGATTGCTAATTTATTGGTTCCGCAACCGCAAAAGAAAACCGCATTGGAGAAGAAAGCTAGTTACTGCAGCCATTGGTTTCATTGTTTGTTTTAGCATTTTGATGGTAACGATTTTTGAAAAATTCTACGAAGGTGGCTGGGTTACATTGCTAATCACTTCTGTTTTTGTGGCTATCGGATTGCTCATTAAAAGCATGTATCGCCGATTCAAAATTCGTTTGCTGCAAAAAGAAACCCACTTTTACGGCTACGACTTAGCGCCTACTACGACAGTGATGAACGAGTCAGATAAATCAGCACCGACCGCGGCGATTATTGTCGATCAAACTTTTGGTAGCGGTATGAATTGCTTGCTTGAAATCAAAAAACTTTTCCCCGGCATTTTTCAGAATTTTATTTTTGTAACTGTTGGCGAGGTTGATTCTAACACTTTCCGTGAAGAGAAGAAATGGCAAGATATGCGCCGCAGAACTAAAATGACTTTACGTAAATATAAAAACTACTGCAACGCCAATGGTCGCTTTGCCAAGGCCTATGTTGGTTATGGAACTGATATTGTGGATAAACTAACGCAAATTACTGATCGGGTTTCTAAAGACTATCCTAGCGCGGTTTTCTTCGGTACTAAATTCATCTTTGATAATGAGAATTTTCTTACTCAACTTCTTTTCAACCACGTACCTTACATTATGCAAAGAAGGCTCCATGTTAAGGGTGTTAATATGGTGATTTTGCCGATGAAAATATAAGTCAAACTGCTAAAGATTCTTTGAGTAAAGAGTCCATCCTGAAATACCTCCTCACCCCACATCCCGCTTGCCTTCATAAGACTTTTTAACTATCTTTTTTTACCAGAAATCGAGTGGTCGTCCCTCATTTTCTGGCAAATAATTTTAGTAAAATTCAGAAAAAAGTCATGAAGGCATC
>CANGQE010000123.1 GCA_947455845.1 Rickettsiales bacterium | reverse complement strand
CACTTTGAGATTATTGCGGATGATGCGCTGGAAGTGGATGAAGCTAAGATTTTTACCGCAGATAAAAAATTTAAAATCATCGCCAACCTGCCCTACAATATCGGCACCGTTCTGCTTTTTAAATGGCTCAAAATCGCACCGCAAATTGCTTCAATGCATTTAATGCTGCAAAAAGAAGTGGTGGACAGAATTGTCGCCAAACCCAACACCAACCACTACGGACGTCTTGCAGTAATGGTGAATTTTCTCTGTGAAACCAAAATGGTTTTTAAGGTGAGTCCAACAGTTTTTACCCCGCCGCCGAAAGTTACTTCGGCAATTGTTGAAATTATTCCACGAGCTAAACCACTGGTTGATGTTGATTTTAAAAAATTAGAAAAGGTTGTTGCGGCAGCTTTTGGACAAAGAAGAAAAATGGTGAAGTCGGGATTAAAAAGTGTTTTTGAAAATCCTGAGGAGATTTTAAAAGAAGTGGGAATTAGGTCAGATTTAAGACCGGAGAATTTGACAATTGAGGAGTTTTGTCGGATTGCGCAGAAGCTTTAAGTAAACCAGCTCTGAAAAAAAACGCCCGCTGGTCGAGCGGAGTCGAGACCATTTTTATGTTTAGCTCCTTACTAAAACATCGGCAGCAGGAACCTCAAGATGGTCTCGACTCCGCTCGACCAGCGGGCAACAAAAAAACCTCCCAAACCCACTGAAATTCAGGGATTTGGGAGGTTTTAAGTTTCCGAGATAATTTAAAACTATCTTGAGTAAAACTCTGTAATCAAATGCGGTTGCATTTCAACAGCGTAAGGAACTTCTGCGAAAGAAGGCTTAATTGTAACTTTGATTGAGAAGTTGTCTTTGTCTAGTGACATGTAAGAAGGAATGTCACGTTCTGCTTTTTGCATTGACTCCATTACAACAGCCAATTTACGAGATTTTTCGCGAACTTGAATTACATCGCCGATCTTAACTCTGTAAGAAGGAATGTTCACAACTTTACCATTTACAGTAACGTGTTTGTGGTTCACAAATTGTCTGGCAGCGAATACTGTAGCAACGAAGTTGGCACGGTAAACAACAGCGTCTAATCTGGTTTCAAGTAAAGCTACGAAGTTTTCACTAACATCACCTTTTGATTTTGAAGCAAGAGTGAAGATGTTGAAGAATTGTCTTTCAGAAATGTTACCGTAGTAGAATTTCAATCTTTGTTTAGCGCGAAGCTGAGTACCGTAGTCACTAACGCGGCCTCTTGAAGAAGCACCGTGTTGTCCCGGTTTGTAATTTCTTTTGATGTAAGGATCTTTAGCTTGTCCCCAAAGGCTTCCGCCTAATTTTCTGCTAATTTTTTTCTTAGCTTGTAGTCTTTTGCTCATGATAAAAAAGTTTCATGATTGATATTCCCGTTAGCTTTTTCGAGATGTTTCTTTTGCAAGAAATTTGCCTCGAAAAGTTTTAAAAAAACTGACTTTTTTTAAAGGGTATTTCTTCTAAAATAGTCTACTTGAGAGACTAAGTCTTGAAGGGCCGCGCATTTTGCTTAAGGTGGTTGTGGTTGTCAAGGTTTGATTGGTATTTTTACCGCGTAACGCGGTAAACTTTACCTAACTCTCAAACGATGCCAATGACTTCACCGGAAAATGATTCCTTTCCGGTTTTGCTTCCGCAACATTTTTCTTTTTACGACGACGTCTTCTGTCGCGCTTAACTTTACGAACTTTAGTTGAATCCATCACCAAACGACTCTTGATGTGGGTGTCAATTATTGATTCGAATTCTTTTAAATTATCTTTGAAGAAATGATCTGCACCGTGAATTACTTGGTAAGTAACTTCTGCACCTTCGCGAGCGGCTAGTTTTTCAACTAATTTTGCTGAATCAGATTCTTTAGTGATTTCATCTTTTCCACCTTGAACGACAAGGCCTGATGAAGTACAAGGAACGATGAAGTTAAAATCATATTTAGTGGCCGGAGGCGCAACTAGAATGTAATTTTCAAGCTCAGGTCTTCTCATTACAGCTTGCAATGCGATCCATGATCCGAAAGAAAATCCGCCGATCCAATATTCAGTAGCTTCCATATTTTGATCGTGAAGCCAGTTCATAACAGCAGTGGCGTCAAGAAGTTCACCAGCGCCATTGTCAAACTTACCTTGCGATTTTCCGACACCGCGAAAATTTATACGCAGCACAGAAAAGCCGTTATTAACAAAGGCTTTGTAAAGACTGTAGGTAACTTTGTTATTCATAGTTCCGCCGTAGAGCGGATGAGGATGCAGGACCAGTGCTACTGGCGCTTTTGGATTGGTATTTTGATGGTAACGACCTTCGATTCTACCGACGGGGCCATTGATGATTACTTCAGGCATTTGAACAATTAACAATTATCAATTATCAATTAACCAGATTAACAAATAGCAATTGCCAATTGCCAAGGAAGACAATTGGCTAACTGTTAACTGTTAATTGTTAATTAATTTCGTCCCACTGCAATGGTTTATTGTCAGCATTTACTGCAAGCTGAGCAGTTCCAGCATATTTAGCAGCCATGTATTTTCCGTGTCCAGCGTGAACTCCGTAGTAGTAAGCTGGTTCGATCTCTTTGCCGTTGAATTTCTTTTTTTCAGCAGCTTTTACCCGGTTTTTCGGGTTATTCTTAGTACCCATTGTTTTTTGAAATTTTAGTTGGAAATTTTTATGAAGGCCGCGCAAAATAAAAGCCGTTGCGCCAAAATCAAGTTTTATTTTTTAATTGATGGGTTAACTACTCACAAACTCTCCCAACCAAATTTCAGAAACATGCCAAAATTTAACAGACTAAAAGATTGCGTGGTCACCAACAAGAACGTTATCGTCCGCGTTGACATTAACGTTCCGATTGTCGACGGAAAAATTGAAGATGATACTAGAATTAAAGCTGTCATTCCAACTCTAGAATATCTCGCCCGCAATCAAGCTAAAGTTATTGTAATTTCACATTTCGGCAGACCTGAAGGTAAAGTTGAACCATCAATGTCGATCCAACAATTAGTGGCTCGAGTTCAGGAATTACTTGGCTCAATCAAAGTTAGCTTCGTTGACGATTGCGTTGGCGAAAAAGTTGAAAAAGCCGTTGCCGCTACCAATTACGGTGAAGTAATAATGCTAGAAAATCTGCGTTTCTACAAACAAGAAACTAAAAATGATCCCGAATTTTCACGCCAGCTTGCCAGCCTAGGCAACCTTTACGTTAACGACGCCTTCTCTTGCTCACATCGCGCTCACGCTTCCATTACCGGCATTCCGGCAATTCTAAAATCTTGCGCCGGATTCTTGATGGAATCGGAACTTGATGGCTTGACCAATCATTTAGAAAACGCCCAAAAGCCAATGATGGCTGTGGTTGGTGGTGCTAAAGTTTCCACTAAAATTGATCTTTTAAATTCACTATCAACCAAAGCCCAAACCATTGTGGTTGGCGGCGGTATGGCTAATAGTTTTCTTTATGCTTTAGGAAAAAATATCGGCAAAGCTTTGTGTGAAAATGATTTGAAAGATACGGCGCTAAAAATTATCGAAACCGCCAAACAGCACGGATGTAAGATCTTTTTGCCACTCGACGTAGTTGTAACCAAGAAACTTGAACAAAATGGCAAATGCAAAATCGTCTCTGCCGACGCCGTTTTAGATGACGACATCATTGTAGATATTGGCCCCTTAAGCATCGCCAAACTTACTGAAGAATTACAAAATCACAAAACCTTGGTGTGGAACGGCCCACTGGGAGCTTTTGAATTTAAGCCTTTCAACATCGGCACCGAAAGCTTCGGCCGCGTTGCTGCTGGATTAACCAATGCCGGAAAATTAATTTCTGTTTCGGGTGGCGGTGACGTAGTTTCAGCTTTAAATTCTTCGGGATTGATTGAAGAATTTACTTACATCTCAACTGCTGGTGGGGCGTTTTTAGAATGGTTGGAAGGAAAGGATTTACCCGGAGTAGCGGCACTTGCGGTAGAATAAAATACAAAAACACGCTCACCACAACCCTAGTCAAGTGGAGTTGAGACTAAACCTGAAATTCCTACCGCTCTTGTTTAGACAAGAGAGTTTAAACTTAGGGTTGGTCTCGACTCCGCTCGACCAGCGTGGTCTCTTTTAAAGATCTAGCGCGATCATCTTGTTGGGGTTGTGGCATCTACTTAATTTTACCCAACTTCACAATAATCTTTCCATCCAACCTAGTAATTTCCGGTTCTTTGCCGGTGTCATATTGGGGTACTAGAAAAGAGTAATGGAAACTTGATGACGAGTAGGAATTTTTTCTTTCTTCGCCTGCTCTTTTATTTTCGGCGGTGAAGGTTACTACATTACCTTTTACCCCAACAATAATATCCTCTTTTTTGTAACCGCTAAAATCTAATTCGTAAAAATAGCTGTCGTCATTTTCTCTTTGGATCACTTCAGACTTGCTGGCGCTACTCTTTTGCACTTCTTCAAACATCTCATTCATACGCTTGCGATGATTGTGAAATACCTCGTTCATTCCTTTATCCATCATTGCCATTTCGGCAAAAATATCATTGTTATGGCCATAGCTGCGCGAACTATTTTGCATTAGTAAAGTCAGGGCAACGCCCAGTAATAAACAAGTGGTAGCAATAAAAGTTCGGGAAGGATTAAAATTTTGGCAGCAAGACTTGAATTTCTCGAAAT
>CANGQE010000122.1 GCA_947455845.1 Rickettsiales bacterium | reverse complement strand
ATATCAAACCCTGATTTTTAACAAAAATTAGAGCTTAGTATGGTCAAATATCAAAACAACCCAGCCGCAAGCATTGAAAATAAAGGATCGAGAAAAAAATAAAATTGGAGTTGCTCAAGTCAGGAAGAGCTGTGAATTTATTGATAATTCTTCGAGATACCAACAACGTCAAGGATCCATCAATAAGGCACAAAAAGAGTTTTGTTAAAAACAGCCCCCCCTTTTTTTAATTATGCCAACAAAGTCGCCACACCCACCCTAGAGTTCGCTGGTCAATCACTCAAAAGAGACTATACCAAATCTAAAATCTATCGATTGTAATTTGATTTGGTATATGGGGTTCCCCACAATTGTGGGGCGTGCCTCGTGGCACGTAAAAAATTATAATATACCAAATCTAAAGATTTTAGATTTGGTATATTGTTTCATGGTAACCGATTAGATGAACATTAAAATGGTATCGACTCCGCTCGACCAACTAACTCTTAAATCAATCCACCTTCCCTAAAACTAAAATAACCATTTGGCGTAATAATAAGGTGATCCAAAACTTCGATTTCTAAGATCCTCAAAACAGCAATAATCTCATTAGTAGTTTTAATGTCAGATACCGAAGCTCTTAGCTCACCACTTGGGTGATTATGCATTAAAATTACCGATTTAGCTGAAAGTAAAAGCGCCTTTTTCGCAACCGCCTTAGCACTTACAAAAACCTGATCATTTTCACCAATTCCTAGCAATTCATCTTCAATCAATTGGTGCTTCTTGTCTAAGAATAAAACACGAAAAACTTCATAGTTAAGATTTTTTAACAAGGCTGAGGCATAATCTAAAACCGCCTGCCAGTTATTTAAGACAGGTTTTGCCTTGGCAGCATTTTTCAAAACGTGTTGCAGAATTTTAGCGACTATTTTTATCTGGGAAATTCCAGCATCTCCTACTCCTTCAACATCTTTAAGACGATCAATATCAGCATTAACCACTGCTGAAATACTACCAAATTTAGAAATTAATTTTTTAGCAATTGGCTTAGTGTCTTGGCGAGGATGAGCAGCGAAAAGTAAAATTTCCAGCAATTCATAATCGTGAAGCTCGGCATCAAAAGAGGTGAGAAATTTTTTACGCACTCGGGATCGGTGTCCGAGATGATCTAAGGTTTGGGTCATTGGTGTTATGGTTTTCTGGGTTGTTGCTATTCAGTGTTACCGTGTTAATAGATCCTGAAACAAGTTCAGGATGACAATTGCTGGAAGATCTCAAGATTTCTTAGAACATTCTGATTTGCGATAGTGCCTTTAAAAACTATTTAATCATCTCAGGTACAATTTTATCAGTAGCAAAATTCTTCACACCGATTTTTTCAAGATCTCTTAACCTCTCTAAATCATTCACAGTCCAAGCGAAAATCTCAATATCCTTAAAATCTTCAATAAATCTCTCATCTAATAATTGATGAAGAATCGACAAATATTTCACCTTATTTTTAGTAAGAAAATCCCGCAAAACTTTCACACTTTCTTCGTTTTTTAACTCCCTACAAAATGCAACTAAATTTACCTTTTCACCGAACACTTCTTTAACTTTTACAAAAATTTCCTCGGCAGTTTTATAATCAGTGATACAAGGTGCAAAATAGATTTGATCCATATTAATCATAGCTTCGCCTATTTCTTTCTTCACCAAATTTAAAGCATCTGCAACATTTCTTTCATCTAAATTCTTAAAATCCAACCAGTAATCAAGATCATTTCCAAAAGGAAAATAATCACAAAATCTTGGCAAATTTTTTAGCTCCATTTCGCATGGTAAGTCATGTTTTAGAAATAACTTTCCCTCTAAAAACCAAATATCAAACTCAATTGCCTTAAAGCCATTTTTTCTAGCTTCGTAAAGACTGGCAACCGAGTTTTGTAAAATATTACCCTGAACAAATCCGCGATGGGAAAATAACCTAGTCATTTTATGAAAGAAAAATTTATTACGATTGAAACAACTTATCCAAATTTGACTGAATCTAAAAAACTAGGAAAGCTTCTTTTAGAAAAAAGGCTTGCCGCTTGCGTACAATTTACGACAATTAAAAGCATGTATTTGTGGCAAGGAAAAATCGAAAATAGCACTGAAATTTTAGTAAAAATTAAGAGTAAAAATTCTCTCTACAAAGAGATCGAAAAAATCATCAAAGGCAATCACATTTATGAAATTCCTCAAATCTTATCCAGCTTTGTAGATCAAGGCTTTGCGCCATATTTGGACTGGATTGATTCCAGCACCAAAGATCGGAAATAAGAACTGGCATAATAAGTTGGCGATTTCTAATATCTGCTCAGTTTTTTTAAACTTGATTTTCACACCCGCAAAACCCCAAAATAATTAATTTCACGAACGATTTTTTTTAAAACTTCCCTTTACCGGAACAGTTATTTTCTGAATTTTAGTTGCTTATGTTTATAAAAAATACATTCAACAATCTCTGGCTGCCCTAGAAAATAACCGTTCCTCAAACAATATTTTTGAGTAACTAATGACAAATAAAACAATTTTAATTGATGCAGCACATCGCGAAGAAACGCGCGTTGCTGTATTAGAAGACGGCATTCTGCAAGATTTCGACCGTGAAGCAATTGCTATCAAGCAAATCAAAGGCAATATTTACCTCTCCCGCGTTATCCGAGTCGAACCATCCTTGCAAGCTGCCTTCGTTGACTACGGTTCAGACCGTCACGGCTTTCTACCATTCGCTGATATTCATCCTGACTATTACCAAATCTCTGAAGTTGAAAGACAAAAACTCAAAGAAATGAATAACAGTCAACCAACAAGACAAGAAGATGATGATGCTCCGTCAGCGCCTCAACAAAATCGTCAAAACTCTTCCGACGAATCACGCCAAGATCGTCAACCACAAGATGATGATTCTAGCGAATCAATCGTGACGGGCGCTTATTCAGTTGAAGATGAAACCGGCAATTATCGCGGCAATATTTACAACATTTACAAACGCTACAGCATTCAAGAAGTTATTAAACCGGGACAATTAATTTTGGTTCAAGCTTCCAAAGAAGAACGTGGCAATAAGGGTGCGTCAATGACCACCTACATTTCCATTGCCGGCAAATATTGCGTGCTAATGGCCAACACCCCTAACAAAGGCGGTGTTTCTAAAAAAGTTGATAATTTTCGTGATCGTAAACTTTTAAAATCAATCTTAAGTGAACTTAATATTCCTTCCGACAGATCGGTAATTATTAGAACTGCCGGTGTTGGTAAGAAGCCTGAAGAAATCAAGCGCGACTGCGATTACCTATCTAGATTGTGGGACAGCATCAAAGACGCCTCAACTTCATCCAAAGCCCCTACCTTCATTCACGCTGAAGATGATGTAATAAAAAGATGTATCCGTGACGTTTACAATGAACAAGTTAGCGAAGTTGTGGTTGAAGGCGTTGAAGCTTTTGAAACCGTGATGAACTTTGTCAAACTGACAATGCCCCACAGTGCTCACAATGTTAAAATGCACGATGAGCGCGTTCCTATTTTCAATAAATATCGCGTTGAGCAACAAATCTCTGCGCTTTACGAAAAACAAATCAACCTGCCATCAGGTGGATCAATTGTTATTGATCACACAGAAGCCTTAGTTGCAATTGACGTCAATTCCGGCCGATCTACTAAAGAAAGTGGAGTTGAAGAAACCGCAGTTACCACCAACCTTGAAGCTGTTAAAGAAATCACTAAACAGCTTCGCTTACGCGATTTAGCCGGCTTGGTAGTTATTGACTTCATCGACATGTACGACCAAAAACATCGTCGTAATGTTGAAAGAGCTTTGCGTGATGAATTACAAAATGATCGCGCCCGCATTCAACTTGGTCGCATCAGCGTATTTGGTTTACTTGAGCTTTCACGCCAAAGACTTGGCGCCAGCTTTTTTGAGACTATCACCGAACCTTGCAAACATTGCAGCGGTACCGGATATGTACGCTCAGTTGAAATTCTAGCCGTCAGCATTTTGCGTGCCATCAGACATGCCTGTGCTGATAAGCAAGCTGGAGTAATTTACATCTACACCAACTCTGAAACCATCGCTTACATGATGAATTTCAAAAAAGGTGAAATTGTTTCAACTGAAAAAAATTACGACATTCACATTTTCATGCATCCAAGTGAAGATGGTGGCAGCCAAGGCTTCAGCATTAAAAAGCGCAAAAGCCTGTCTGACGAAGAAAGACGTGAAATTGAAATGCAAGTTACTACCGGCAAAGTTAATCAACTTGGTTTGGAAAAAAGCTATTTTGAAAATTACGCCCGTGATGACCATCACGAAGAAGCGCCTGAGCGTCATCAACACAGAAGACCACGCGATGATAATAAGTTTAAGAAACAGCATAATCACCGCGACAAGAAGAAGTTTGACCCTCGCAATAACAATCGTAAAAAATCGTTTTTGGGATCAATCTTTTCAGCTTTTACTAAGTAATAAGTTTTGTTAAGTGAGTAATAAAAAAGCGGGCCCGAAATTTCGGGCCCGCTTTTTTTTGTAAGTAAGACAAGCCCTCTTTGGAGCCCGTCGCAAATCTAACCTCCCAAAAAATTTAAACTAAAAAAATCTAACTCAGAACTTTTAGAAATTTCTTACTCGATTTTTTTGGAATTTTTTTGATTTTTTCTGCGTTTTGGTTCGCAGTTTTGGTAATTCTTGGTTGTTTTTT
>CANGQE010000121.1 GCA_947455845.1 Rickettsiales bacterium | reverse complement strand
CCCCATTTGATTTGAATCTATCAAACGGTCAATTGCTAAGTTAATTTCTTTTTGTTGTGCGGCTGATTTGTTAGTGAGCAAAGCTTTGCGACGCTCCTCAATTCCAAGACCGACAAGAAATTGACCCTGAGAAATTAATGAGGATTTTAAATCGCAATTCTGAGCAATTTTTTCAAGTGCTAAAAAATCGACTAAAGCTGTGAGATCAGCCTCGCCAAAATTTTCCAAAACATGGCATTTCTGATGATTTTTGATCGCCTGAAAAGTGTTGGCAAATTCATTTTTGATGTAGCCGTAATCAATAATAATAGCTATTCCGCCTTGCTGCTTTAAAGATTGGCAAAGCTGCGCCATGAAGCTTCGTGCTTCTAAACTATATTCAAAAACTGCATTGATTGGCGCTGGGCTGCCGATTTCATTTTCGATGAAGTCGTGGGATTTTTGATTAAAGTCAGCTAGGAAGAAGTGCGAATTATTAGATCCTGCAACAAGTTCAGGATTAAGGTGGGGGGAGAATCGAGAGTTACCGTCATCCTGAACTTGTTTCAATATCTGTGGCTCATTCCCGCCTCCAATCATTCTCTCACGCCAACCCGCTGCAGTCTTCACAAATTGATCGATCGGAAAGCAGTCAAACAATTCGTTACTCACGAAAAAAATCTCACTACTCTGATTCTGCAAAACAAATTCTGAAAAAGTTTCGTACCACTTAACCTCAAACTCACCTAAACTTTCTTTCTGAACTTTTTGCAAAACCGGATTAATCTCAACTATGTGAAATGTTGCCCGCTCAAGAAAATCAACAGCCTGAGGGATTCTTTTTTCAGCAAGGCCGCGAATCGAATTTATAATATCTTTAAACAAAGTCCCTTTGCCCGCACCCATTTCAACAAGAGCAATCTCCGTCTTTTTAGAACTTGCGATTTGCACCAGATAAGCCGCCAACAACTCCCCAAAAACCTGACTAATTTCAGGTGCCGTAATAAAATCAGAATTCTTGCCAATGGGATTTTTAGTTCGGTAATAGCCGCGTGAGGGATGGAAGAGGGCTTCGGACATGAAGCGAGAGATTTTCATAATTTATCAGTTAGCAGTTAGCAATTAACAGTTGGTCAATGTCTGATAATTGATAATTGTTAACTGATAATTCTTTAAGGTCGCCAATTTAAAAAGTTTTGCAATATCTTCAATCCCGCTTCACCACTTTTTTCGGGATGGAATTGGATGCCTAAAATATTTTCTTTAGCGATTACGGCATTAATTTTTGAACCATATTCGACTTCTGCCAGCACGTTATTTTCATTTTGGCAAGTGAAGTGGTAAGAATTAGCGAAATAAAAATGGTCGCCATTATTGATGCCTTTTAGAGCAGGATGTTTTGTTGCTTTAAGAGCTATTTCATTCCAACCCATGTGGGGAATTTTTAGACCTTGGGCGGCGCTGATTTTTTCAACTTTTCCATTAATAAATCCTAGACCTTGATGCTCACCGTTTTCGCGGCCAATTGAGGCCAAAACTTGCATACCAACGCAGATTCCGAGGAATGGCTTTTTTTCTATCAGAACTTGTTTTCTGAGCTCGGGAAGCAGACCTTCGACTGATTTTAAACCATCCATACAATCAGCAAAAGCGCCGACTCCCGGTAAGATTAAATAATTTGCGGCTCTGATTTCGGCGGGTTTTTTTGAAACTAAAATTTTATCACTACCACTAAATAGGGATAAGGCATTTACCACCGATTCGACGTTACCCGAACCATAATCGATCACAACTATTTTCATGCGGCAAGAGGTCTTTGTGATTTTTTCAATTTCATCATCTGGCGATGCAGTTTGGGATTTAAAATTGAATCTTCAAATTCAGGAGAATTTGGCTTAAGATCAGCTTCCAGATTTTTTATAAAACGTATTTTAGCATTGGTGCTATTTTCACCAAAAACAATTCCGACAAATTCGTAGCCTTTTTTCTTAAGATGATCGCAGAGCCAGTAGGTGGCATTTAAGGCGACAAGGAATAAAAAGGCGGTTTCCACAAGGATTTTATTAAAATCCAGAAAAAACTTTCCTAGCATAAAGAAGGCGATATTGATCATAATCAAAGCCAGCAACTCTTTCCACATTCTGTGATACAAAAACCACAAACCACTAAATAAGAACGCAAAAAAAGAGAAGCCCTCTTTTAACAAGATGACATCCTCTATTTTTCCTTCTTTATTTTTTTTGATTAGAGCGTTGTAGGGTTTCATTTGGATTTTACATCACGTTATCCTCAGGCACAATGCACCCAAGGATAACGCCGAATATTAAGCCTTCAAAGCTGATTTAGCTTTTTCAACAATCTTAGCGAAAGTTTCTGGTTCTCTTGTAGCAAGGTCAGAAAGAACTTTACGATCAAGATCGATATTAGCAGCTTTTAGGCCACTAATGAATCTTGAATAAACCATATCATGTGAACGAACAGCTGCGTTGATACGTTGAATCCAAAGAGCGCGGAAGTCTCTTTTTTTGGTTCTACGATCACGGTAAGCATATTGTAACGCTTTTTCTACTTTCTCGATTGCAACGCGGAAACAGTTCTTAGCGCGACCGCGGTAACCTTTAGCAAGCTTTAAAATTTTCTTGTGTCTAGCGCGTTTAGTAACGCCTCTTTTTACACGACTCATGGGTACTCCTTAATTTGAATGATTAGCGACTATATGGCATCTTGAACTTGAGAACACTGGCTGTGTGCCCAGGAGAAAGAACTGCGCCTTTACGCAATTTTCTAATTCTGCTCTGACTTTTTTTACCCAGATTGTGCCTTTTTCCGGCCTGTTTGTGAACGATTTTCCCCGTCCCAGTAACTTTGAATCTCTTCTTAGCACTGCTATTTGTTTTCATTTTTGGCATATCATTTCTCAATTAAGATTAATAAGCAGAAACTTGGGTAGAAAGCCTTAACCCAAGGATCAGTGCCGCAAGGCTTAAAGCCTACAGCAGGTTGCCAACAAAACGTTGACAACAGCCCTCCTTCGCTAAAGCTAAGGCGGGCAGCCTTCACTCTAACAATCTCCGCCTGACAGTCCCGCCCGATGGGCTGGCCTGCCAGCCGAAGCTCGTAAGAGCGAAGGCTGGTGGGATCAATAGGACTCGAACCTATGACCAAGACGTTATGAGCATCCTGCTCTAACCAACTGAGCTATGATCCCATAAAAAACTAGAGCTTTGGTAGCAAGGCTCAGCCGGTAGAATTTATTTTGCATTGCTTGCGCAAATAGAAATTTATTTTGCATTGCTTGCGCAAATGCGGGCTGAGCTATGATCCCTCATTTACAATTGTTTGGAGTTTCTAACGAATACTATCAATCAAAGGGGCGGGCAACTTAGGCGCCGACTAGTTTTTTGCAAGAAAAATTATTCTCCCTCCCTACATTAGTAAGTAGCAATCTTTTTTGACGTAATTTAAAAATTGGAGCCTTTGATTCTTTCAATAATTTATTCCTGTAGTGAAAAAAACTTCTTTAGCGATCGATATCGTCATCCCAACTCATAAAAAAGACCTACAAATTCTCGAATATTGCATCGACGCCGCCAAGAAAAAAATCGTTGGCGCCGGACGAGTGATTGTAATTTCCGCAGAAAAATACAGCGACAATGCCGAATGGTTTGATGAAAAACTTTTCCCCTTTTCAATCACAACCGTGCGCGAATCTGTCGGAGACTCTTGTGGCTGGTATTTTCAACAACTACTTAAACTTTATGCCCCGCTTATAATCCCTAATATCAGCGAAAATGTATTAGTCCTAGACAGCGATACCGTATTTTTTCGTCGAGTAAAAATGCTGGATAATAATGGACGCGCTTTTTGCACTGTCAGCAAAGATGAAAATACCGAACGCCAAGACTTTGATCAGAGGGTTGCTGAACATACTGAGAAAATGTTGCCCAGCCTAGCCATCAAAAACCTACCTAAAGAATTTCAAGGAATCTCCGGAATTAATCACAACATGATTTTTAATCGCAAAATTTTACTCGATCTTTTTAGCAAGGTTGCAGCCCATCATGGTGGCGAGCAATTTTACAAAGTGTTTTTGAAATTCTCTCAACAGCTTCATTCTGCTTCCGAATACCAAATTTATTTCTGCTTTCTGCTGATTTATCACCGTGATAAAGTTCACCTCCGCAAATTGTGTTATAAAAATACTTCCGACATTAATATCCGCAAATATCGCAAAAGATTTAAATATCACTATTGCTCCTTTCACTCCTATTTGCGAGGCACTAGATCAAGTTCTATACGGGTAAAATCTGGCAAAATTCTTAAAGATTTTTTTTACAAATATTGCTGCCTTGAATCTAACAATATCGGAATTGCTAGGTGCAATATCGGCAAGTTTTTAGTTTTTCCTAATCGGAAAATTAAATGGCTACAACATCAAAAAATTAACAGCTTTCCCGCTAATCCTTTTGGCTTTGGCGACAAAATCTTTTTTGAGAGAAAAAGTCACTTCTCCCATCAAACTGAGATTTGCAATTTACAAATTGATTCTGAGCTGAAAATTCTTGACGAAAGAATAGTTTTAAAAGGCTTTGAACTTTCCTGCATTTTTTATGATAATGAGCAAAGATTTGCGCTGACTAAAAATTGCAAAACCAAAAAATACACCATTTATCAAGTCAACAATGACGGTAGTTTTGAGAAGGTTTCAGATTTGCTGAATGATGCAGAAATATTTAATCCAACAATAGAACATCATGAAGGAAAGTGG
>CANGQE010000120.1 GCA_947455845.1 Rickettsiales bacterium | reverse complement strand
GGAGTTTGCAACTCCGTCCCGCAGCTTGAGCGAAATCAGCGGAGTTGTAATATTAGTATTTCTCTAAATGAAATTCCTGCACAGGGCGCGCATTGGATTTTGTAAAAATTCCTAGCTTAATTATTTGATTCATTTGCTCTTTGGAAATTTTTAATGCTGTCTGCATGACATACCATTTCACGCCCTCTGTACAAGGTGGGGTTGCAAAAGATCCGTCGTAAAAAAATGTTTTGTCAGTCTCTTTAATAATCTTCGATAAATTCAACTTTCCTTCGATCTCCTTGCTACGCATGAGTTTTATCATGTCGTTAAAGGCCGGATTTTCTTTGCCGATTTCTACAGGAATTGCCAAAACTAGCCATTGTTCATCATCGCTTTTATGAAAAACTTGGAGCTCAAGAGAATGTTGTTTTCCGTCAATTAAATGCTCGCTGGGATGATGAAACTCAACGTAGCGGGTAAAGTATTTTTTCTTAGCTCGTAAGGCAAAATCCTGCCTCTCAAATTCGAGCTGCATTACGTAATTTTTTTGTCGCTTTTCTACGTCAGAATTGTTGTAGGAAAATTTTAATTCGCTGTCTTTAAACTCACCCTTAATATCTATTGGTGACTGGTTGTAACCGATTTTGCAAAACTTAAATTCTTCCTTGAGGCTACTCCAATTTTGGGGACCGGTTTTGCCTTCATAACTCCAGTTTTGGGAGCAAGAAAAAGTGAAAGTGGCAAGCAATAAAGTGAGGAAGATTTTCATGTTTGGGAGTTTTTAGTCTTATTAATAATGGCGTCAGATAAGTTGACTAAAATGCAAAATCAACGTTGTCGGTAAAAAAATTCATTCGCAATAGGAATTAAATAAAGGAGTTCTTTTGATGATGTGGGGAGGGTAAAGATAGCATCACCCTGAAGTTGTAAAATTTAAAATGCTTTTTAATGATCAGATATTATCTCTTGGATCGATCTCGAATTTATCTTTTTTTTAATCTAATTTTAGCAATATGACCATCTCAATGTACCAATCTTCAGTTCCAGTTTTTATTCGCCAGTTGGAAAACCTATCAGCAATTTTAACCAAAGCTGCTGCTCACGCCGAAGCTAAAAAAATTGATCAAAGTGTTTTTATTACCGCCCGTTTATTTCCTGACATGTTTCCACTTTCACGCCAAGTGCAAATTGCTTGCGATTCTGTAAAAGCCGGCGCTGCTAGACTTGCTGAAGTTGAATTGCCAAGCTTTGCTGATACAGAAGTTACTTTTGCCGAGCTTCAAGAACGCATTACTAAAACTGTGCAATTTTTACAAAGCCTAAAAGCTGAACAAATTGACGGTAAAGAAAATTTAAAAATCACCTACACCCAACGTGGCAAAGAAAGTAATTTTATCGGACAGCCTTATTTGCTAAATTACGTTTTGCCAAATTTATATTTTCACATCACTGCCACTTATGCAATTTTAAGACATAATGGTGTTGAGATCGGTAAAAAAGATTATCTTGGCAACTTGTAATTTTTTTAAAACAACGTCAGAAAATGAATTAAATGAAATTAGCAGTTAATAATTATTAGAAACTGTTAGCTGCTAATTTCTTACTCCCTCCCAAAGATCTAGTAACAAACATTATTTAAAAATGAGAAGACAGATTATTCAGAGTGCCAGTTCAATATTTAAACGAGATTTTAGCAAAACTACTAGAATAACTTCGTGGGCTCAAAGCGCTGTTGCAAGAATCAATAATATGCCGGCGGAATCTTTTGGATGGAGTAATTTTAATGATGAGGTAGTAAATCTTTCAGAACACTTGTTAAAATCACAAAAAAGTCTGGCGATCTTTCCTTTCGCAAGCGACACGGGATCCCCTAAAATTTTTGAAGTATTGGCAAGGCAATCTTGGGAAAATGAAAATTTGAAAGTTCATGGTTACAATCCTGACTTTCTCAGAAAGCAAAAAGCAGAAATCAAAAGCCTATTCATTGATGATAGTTTAAACGAGGAAGAAAAGGCTTTAAAAGCTGGTCAAATGAGAGTGACCTTAACTTCTTCAACAACTCAAGCCAATAAGGTCGGAGTTACCTGCATTAGTAATATTAACAGAAATAATGGTGAGGTAGCTTTAGCTTCGAAACATTCTCACATTTTTATTTTTGAATTAGGACAACCGGCGTTAAGCATTACCCCAAGCGACGAAGTGACGGGAAAGTTAACCGTAGCTGATTTGGATAAATCGCTTAAACAACAAATTAAAAATGGTAAAAGAGTTAAGCTTATACATTTAGACCAGCCAACCAATGGTGACTATTTTTATAGTGAAGAAGAGCTAAAAAAAATTACCACATGGGCTCATCAAAGAGCAATTCCGGTCAGTATGGATATTGAAAGACTGGGAAATAATTTGCCGGTTACGGGTAAAGATTATTACGATTTTACCACTAAATGTGGTGTAGATATAGTATCTCTAGGGATGCAAAAAACTGGGGGAGCTCGCAGTTCAGCAAATATTGTTCTGGATAAAACTTATATAGCTGATCCAGAAAATTTAAAACAAAGAACAGATAGTTTTTTAAGAGCAATCGGTGGGGTAACAGATAATAGAACCTTTGTTATAGCTGGTTGGGAGGAGATGTTAAAGGATAAGCGTTACTTAGAAAATGCTAAAAATGCTAACGAAAACTCCAACCAAATTGCTGAATTTATTAAGCAATTTTCTTTTCCGGTAAAAAAAGATTCGGCTGCGAAAGATGATATTCAGGAAATAGTGCCATTAGAAATGCAGAATTACCCACTAACCAGCAATATGATTTTTACAAAATTTCCACGAGAATTTTTAAAAATGTTTAATGATGCGATCGCCAAAAGTGAGCGCACTCCTGATTACGCAAAGGAGCTCAGTTTAAATATCGATCGTTACGGAGTAACCAGAATAGTTTCTTCTTATGATGTAGGTAAAGGTGAGGTTGAATTTTTTACTACTTGCCTAGGTATGTGCTATGAACAGTTTTGTAGCGAACGTGATATTAAGCCAAAAGCTAACCTTAAATATTCTATTAGCGAAGAAAGTGTTATTGATAAAGAAGCTGATTTAGAGAGTGAACATTTAGCTATTAAAAAGGATGGAGAGGCGGTTTTTAAAGCCTTGCTCAAAAAAGCCAGTGAATCAATTTCTAAACAAGATCCCTTAAACTTCACTCGTAAATTTACCTGCGAAGGCGATGTACCAATGCTTGATGAAGTGTTGATGAAGATCTTTCTGGAAAACTTAAAAGGTTATCACAAGCCTTATGGAAATGATGAGGTGTCGCTGGAATCAAAAACATATTTACGCCAGATGTTTAACACCGTTAGTAAGGATAAGGAAGATAAAGCTATTCCAGTAGTTTTCACCGCATCCAAAGCACAAGCTGTTACGGGTGTAACTCAATTTGTTAAATTTACCGAAGAAAGTGTTACCTTGGTTTCAGAGGGTTCTTATGAGGAGCATTATAAACATGGTCGTAGCGTTAAGGGTCTTGAGCTTGATGGTGAATATAAAAGGACGGATAAGTTAGATCCGAGTTCGATTGGAAAAATTCTGGAATTCCACAATAGTGACGCCGGAAAACATACGCCGATTGTATCAGCTGTAATGATTCAGCAGCCTACTTCAAAAGGTTATATTTATACTCCCGAGGAAATAAGTAAAATAACTAAAGAATCTCACCGCCACCACGTTCCCGTTATCATGCAGACCATTGGCTTTTCTTACCATTTAGCGCGTGAGAATGAAAGCTACGATAAATACACTACCGAATGTGGTGTGGATATTGTAACTCTAGGATTCTCAAGATTGGGCGGGGGATTAAGCTCTGCTATTGCGGTTTTAGATCAGACTTATTTACCAAGTAGCGCTAATAGTGCTACTTCATTACAAACTATGCTTGATCGTACGGTTAAGGAAAATGGTGGGAAACAATCAGATTCTGCAACCTTAGCAGCAGGCTGGAAAGAAATGATCGAAAAAGATTTGTGGCGAGAAAGCGCTCAAAAAGCCAATCACAATTTTGATCGCATGATGAATTTTTTAAGCCAATATAAGACGCGTGAAAATCCTATTGAATTTGAAAATGAAAAACCAGCTCACAATATTATCTCAGTAAAATTATCAGACGATTTTTGGGATATTATGAATAATAAAGGCTACGACTTTAAAGTTAACGAAGAGGGTTACGTGAAGTGTAAAGTTCCTTACAGCCTTAGGGATCAAGATGTAGTGAAATTTTATTCTGATTTCGAACAGGCTCATAAAGAAGTGTGTGAAAAATCTAAGAAGCCATCAACAAATATCGTAACATATACTTATGATGCGCTAGTGCCTAGAGATCTTGGGAAAGATAATGGGATTTAACCACAGCCGCTGGTCGAGCGGAGTCGAGACCTATCCAAAGTTTGGCCACCGCGCGTAAGACATCGAGCGTAAACTTTTGGTAGGTCTCGACTCCGCTCGAACAGCGGGTTTTGTTCTAGCTAAGAAATAACACAGCAATTTCTTGCAGTGCTTACAACTTGGGAGGCTTTGGATTCTTCTACTGTTGCGGTTGGTTTTATTTGGGTGCTTCTGAATCAGGATGGTGTACAGCGTTACTAAGTTGTCCATCCTGAAATACCTCCTCACCCCACATCCCGCTTGCCTTCATAAGACTTTTTAACTATCTTTTTTTACCAGAAATCGAGTGGTCGTCCCTCATTTTCTGGCAAATAATTTTAGTAAAATTCAGAAAAAAGTCATGAAG
>CANGQE010000119.1 GCA_947455845.1 Rickettsiales bacterium | reverse complement strand
CGACCAGCGGGATTGTTCAAAGAAACAAAATTAAAATCAAAATGCAAAAACTAGAAAAAATCTACGAAGGTAAAGCCAAACAACTTTTTACCACTGAAAATGAAAACTTGTTAATCCAATTTTTCAAAGATGACGCCACCGCCTTCAACGCTCAAAAAAAAGCAGTAATCGAAGGTAAAGGTGTTTTGAATAATTTTATTTCAGAGCATATCATGCTTGAAATGGCTAAGGCCGGTATTCCAACCCACTTCGTTGAAAGATTAAATGAGCGCGAACAATTGGTACGTAAAGTAAAGATTATTCCTCTAGAAGTAATTGTCAGAAACATTGCAGCCGGTTCAATGGCTAAGCGTTTAGGAATCGAAGAAGGTGTGGAATTACTAGCGCCGGTATTTGAAATTTGTTTGAAAGATGATGCGCTTGGCGATCCTCTAATTAATGACGATCACGCCATTAATGTATTGCAAGTTGTAACCAAAAACCAGCTTGACGAAATCAAAGAACACACTCTAAAAATTAACCAAATCTTGCGCGAAATGTTCAAAAAAATCGGCATCAAACTGGTTGATTTTAAGATTGAATTTGGATTTGATGCAGGCTTCAAAATTGTTCTGGCTGATGAGATCAGCCCAGATAGTTGTAGACTTTGGGACGAGAAAACTTCCGAAAAAATGGATAAGGATCGCTTTAGAAGAGATCTAGGTGGTTTGGTTGAAGCTTACGGTGACGTGGCTGCAAGGCTTGGTATTTCAATTAAGTAATCATAATAAAAACAATAAAATGAAAATCAGAATTCTAATTTCGTTAAAAAAAGGTGTTCTCGACACTCAAGGAAAAGCAATCGAAACTTCTTTAATTAAAAATTTAGGCTTTCCGCAAATTTCTCAAGTTAGACAAGGTAAAGTTGTAGAGCTTGAAATTGCTGAAACCGATCCTGCTAAAATCCAAGCAATTGTTGACGAAATTTGCGACAAGCTTTTGGTTAATAAAATCATCGAAAATTACACTTACGAGGCTATCTAAATGAGATCTGCAGTAATTACTTTCCCTGGGTCAAATTGTGATCGCGACGCTTTTGTGGCATTGCAAAAAGTTGGTAGCAAGGTTTCTAAAATCTGGCACCAAGAAACTAAATTGGATGATAATCTTGATTTAATCATTGTTCCCGGAGGATTTTCTTACGGAGATTATCTGCGCTCAGGCGCCATGGCAGCGATTTCACCTGTCATGCAGGAAGTTAAAAGATTGGCTGAAAGAGGAACTCGAGTTTTAGGGATCTGCAACGGTTTTCAAATTCTAACTGAAGCTGGGCTTTTACCCGGAGTGTTGTTACGTAATAAAAAAATGAAATTCATTTGCCGCGAAGTTAATCTACGCGTTGAAAATTCTGATTCTCTTTTCACCAAAAAATACAAAAAACACCAAGTAATTAAAGTGCCAATCGCTCACATGGATGGTAATTATTTTGCTGATAATGAAGTGCTAAAGAAGCTTGATGGCGATGGCAGTATTGCTTTTCGTTACGTTGATGCTGATGGTAATTTAACTGATGAATCTAATCCCAACGGTTCGGCTTTAAATATTGCCGGAATTTTCAATGAAAGAAAAAATGTTCTGGGAATGATGCCACATCCAGAAAGAGCAATTGATGAAGATACCGGCTCAAGTGATGGGTTTGGGATTTTCCAAGGACTTCTGGGGTAAGTTAGCAGTTAGCAATTAACAATTAACATAGCCCTAGTTTGCGACCTGATCTGACGCATTCTCGAACTATGTTAATTGTTAATTGCTAACTGTTAAATTCTTTTGTTTTTTCTTTGGCTTTTTAATCGGCGCTTTTTCCTTAAGTGGCTCTACTATCGCTGTTTTGCTGGCAAGTGGACAAATAAACTCTTCCCCTTCTTTCAAACCTTTCCCCTCACATTTTTTTCTAGTTTCAATAAAGTCATTTACCAAAGAATTTCTGATATTTTGTGCCGCGACTTGAGATAAGTTGGTCTGAATATATTGCTCTGCGCTGTAGGTTCCGTAGCGATTAGTGGTGACGTCGTAATTGTCGCTTACTATTGTAGCTCCCTTAGAAATTACTTGAGCGGTTTCTAGGTTTTTTAATTCGTAAACAATATTTAAATTTACCCTATTACGACCAGAGGAACCTGTGGAAGTGGTGAAAGTGGAAGATAAGGTCTGGGTGACTTTAATAGTCAAAAAATATTTTGGACTGGCTTTGATGTGATCAGGATTGAACAAATCGTAAAGACTATTTTTTAAATCTTGGCTGACTTTGGTGCGGTCTTTTTTGATTACGATTGAAGCTAACTCATCAACGTAAGAAATATCAGTTCCGGCCTCGTGGTCACGGTAAATCACTTGAAAGCCGCAAGAGCAAAGGGCTAGAAGTAAAAATGTGGTGATTATCTTGCGGAATGGCTTAAGCATTTTTTTTATTCTTGATGGCGCTTTCAACGAAAGAAACAAAAAGCGGATGTGCCGCAAAAGGTTTCGATTTTAACTCAGGGTGAAATTGTACTCCAACAAAAAATGGGTGATCTTTGATTTCCACAATCTCAGGCAGCTTGCCATCGGGTGACATGCCGGAGAATTTTAATCCTGCTTTTTCCAACTGGTTTTTGTAGTTAATATTTACTTCGTAACGATGTCTGTGACGTTCAGAAATTTTATTGGTACCGTAAATTTTCTCAGCCAAAGAGCCTTTGGAAATTTTGCACGGATAAGCGCCAAGTCTCATCGTACCGCCCATGTCGCTGCCGGCTTTTTTGGTTTTTTTACCTGACTCATCGAGCCATTCATGCATCATTCCGATTAAGAAACTGCCTTTCTTAGAAAATTCGCTGGAGGTGGCGTCTTTGATACCAAGCACGTTGCGAGCATATTCAATCACTGCCATTTGCATGCCGTAGCAGATGCCGAGGCAAGGAACTTTATTGACGCGGGCAAATTCAATAGTGCTGATTTTTCCTTCAACGCCATCTTCGCCAAATCCTCCGGGAACTAAAATTGCATCAATTCCTTTAGGTAAATTTTTGGTATTATTGCGGGCATTAACCCAAACGATGTTGGCTTTTACTTTTAATGAAAAAGCGGCGTGGTCAATGGCTTCAAGTAGTGATTTGTAAGAGTCGCGGTAGTCGGTATATTTTCCGACAATGGCGATATTTACTTCGCCTTTTGGGTTGTCGATTGCATCTTTAATTTTAGTCCATTTCGATAAATCAGGCTTCTTTTTGTAATCAAGTTTGAAGAATTTGAGAATTTCGGTGTCGAGTCCATTTTTGTGATAAACTAATGGAACTTCGTAAATGCTTGAGGCATTTGGCGCGGCGATCACTGAAGAGAATGGGACCGAGCACATTTTGGCAATTTTTTCGAGATGGGCTTTGGTAGTTGGTCTTTCAGCGCGGCACAATAAAACGCTAGGTTGAATGCCAATTGAGCGTAATTCTTTTACTGAGTGCTGAGTTGGTTTGGTCTTTAATTCATTGGCACTTTCAATGTAAGGTAGAAGCGTGAGATGTAAGAAGGCGCAGCGTTCTTGACCATATTCATAGCCAAGCTGGCGGATGGCTTCAAAAAATGGCAAAGCTTCAATGTCACCAACAGTTCCACCAATTTCGCAAAGAGCGAAATCAACACCTTTAATACCGTTTAAAATAAATTCTTTGATGAGATCGGTAACATGTGGAATTACTTGTACCGTACCGCCTAGATAGTCACCTTTGCGTTCTTTGGAAAGTAAGTTGGAATAGATTTGTCCTGCTGTGACATTGTCACATTTTTTAGCATCAACTCCTGTAAAACGCTCGTAATGTCCTAAGTCTAAATCGGTTTCAGCGCCGTCTTCTGTAACAAAAACTTCACCATGTTGCGTCGGGCTCATGGTACCGGGATCGACGTTTAAGTAAGGATCAAGTTTACGTAATTTTACGCTGTAGCCACGAGCTTGTAAAAGAGCGGCAAGAGAAGCGGAGGCGAGACCTTTTCCTAAAGAAGAAACTACGCCGCCGGTGATGAAGATGAATTTAGTCATTTGTATATTTATAAAGCCCTCTTTGAAAAAGAGGGAGGGAGCCGCGTTAGCGGCGGAAGGGTGATTTAAAATACCCAAGTTTACTGATAAATCCTCCGGCGCTCTCGCGCCACCTCCTTTTGCAAAGGAGGCTTTACTACTTCCCTGCCATAATCCGATCCACCAACTGCTGAATTGTTGGTACAAAGCCATTATCGTAAAATGAATCAGTGGCAAAGCGGTAAGCACTGTGGCCGGCGAACATTAATTGGTTTTCAATGTCATTGCCTTGGCGCACATCTTGTAAAGTTTTTTGAATGCAAAAGCTACGCGGATCGGCTTTACGATCTGTAGTGTGATTCATTTCTTCTTTGTCTGACCAGTTACTGAAACGGCATTGGCTTAAGCAGCCCATGCAATTAATTTGGTCAGTTACAATTTGTGCGGCTTTGGATTTATCAACAAACATCAAAGTTTCGTCAGGTGTTTTCATACCTTCAACATGTCCGGCTTGAATCCACTCATCAACTTTCGATTTGTCTTCAGGTTTAATGTAAACCACGCGACCTCTTTGACCGAAAGGAATTTCAGCAGTGAAATTGTCAATTGGTTTAGCGCGATATTCAACTTGTCTAATTTCACGGCCTTTTAATTCACGGATGAAATCATTTTCAACGGCAGAAGAATAGAATCCGGTAGGGCTGAAGCGGTTTAAATAAACGTCACCTTTTTTCAAAGTAAGTAATTTTTTCTTCCAAGAATCAGGTACTGGATATTCTTGAGTAACAATTGGACGAGTTCCGAATT
>CANGQE010000118.1 GCA_947455845.1 Rickettsiales bacterium | reverse complement strand
TTGGTTAGTGAAGATTACCGCAAGCTTTTTTCAGCAATAATCGAATTGCAAAATTCACCTAAACATATTGATAAAATTATTCTTTCGGTACCGCGTAGGTTAAGATCAAATGAAGGATTGGCTTATCGCAGAATTTTGTGGTACAAGGCTAAAGATAAGACTGATGATTTTTTAGATTTGATGATGAATTTACCTACTGATTCACAATTTCCGGAAAAATGGTGGAGTCTGCGTCGCCTTTATGGACGCGAGATGATCAAACGTAAAAAATATAAAGTTGCTTACGAATTAATCGAAAATCATAACTTACCTACAACTGCTACAGATTTCTGGGAAGCAGAATGGACAGCAGGCTGGATTGCTTTGCGCTTTTTACACGAACCAAAAATTGCCTACGGACATTTCGACCGCCTTTACAAAAATGTGTCGCAACCCGTGACTTTATCCCGTGCAACTTATTGGCTGGGAATGGCAGCGCAAGATATGGGCGACAAGAAAAAAGCGATTGAATGGTACAAGGCAGCGGCCAAATATCCGATATTTTTCTACGGCCAATTGGCAATTCACAAGCATCGCATCTTGGATGATGTTGGTGCTCAAGATGATATTATTTTACCGAAAGATCCTGAAATTACAGGGCGCGACATGCAAAAAATGTCGGAGTCAAAAGCGGCGCAGATTGCTTATTTATTAGCTTTAACAGGAGAAAAAACCAGTTCAGGCAAAATTTTTGAATGGTTGGTTGTTAACTCTACCTCGCAAGGTGAAATTGCGGTAATCATGAGAATTATCAACGAGCTTGGTGATCGCCAACTTGATGCCAGAATTTCTCGAGTGGCGGCCAAGAAAAATGTCTTCTTCATCAAAGATAAATTTCAGATCGTCAAAGAAATTATGAATGACGAATACGCGCCTTTAATTCACGCCATTGTGAAGCAAGAAAGCGGTTTTGCGCCAACGGCTTTAAGTCAAGTGGGGGCAGTTGGTTTCATGCAGCTCATGCCCGGAACGGCGAAGTTGGTGGCCAAAGATATTGGTATTCCTTACGACAAAGATAAGCTGGCGACCGATATTAAATACAATGTTCGCCTTGGCTCTTTCTACATTAAAAAACTAATCGATCGCTTCGACGGTTCCGAAATGTTAGCGATTGCTTCCTACAATGCCGGACCAAACGCTACACAGCGCTGGATCAATGAATTCTACGATCCTCGCAAAGAAAAAGATCTGGATAAAGTGGTTGATTGGATCGAATTAATTACCTACTCTGAAACCAGAAATTACGTCCAACGAATCATGGAAAATCTGATCGTTTATAAATATTTAATGTCGCGAAGTAATTACGACGCGGTGCAGTAGGGGCTTTAGATTGGAGTTTGCGAATAGATCCTGAAACAAGTTCAGGATGACAGTAACTCTAAATCTACCCCCATCGTCATCCTGAACTTGTTTCAGGATCTATTCACAACAAACTAACACCATTCTTTGAACTCTTAATTCTTAATTTTTTTATGTTTGACAAATTTCACGAAGAATGCGGAATTTTTGGAATCTACGGAAGCGCTGATGCTGCCGTAAATACCGCTCTTGGTCTTCACGCTCTACAACATCGTGGGCAAGAGGCTGCGGGTATTGTTACGATGGAAGGTGAATCATTCGCGGCACATTTTGCCGATGGTTTGGTGGCTGATACTTTTACCGCTCAAGAAATTGTTAAAAAACTTCAGGGTAATTCGGCAATTGGTCACGTGCGTTATTCTACTGCCGGCAAAAAAACTGCCCGCAATTATCAGCCGATTTACGCTGAGCTTAGTTTAGGATTCATCGCTCTGGCTCATAATGGCAATCTAACTAACGCCACGACATTACGTAAACAGCTCATCAATAAGGGTGCGATTTTTCAATCGACGATGGATACCGAAGTTATTATTCACCTGATTGCCCTTAGTCAAAAACCAACTCTTTCTGAAAAAATTATTGATGCCACTTCCCAAATTGAAGGGGCATTTTCTTTGGTGATTATTCACAAAGGCGGTATTTTTGCTTTACGCGATCCTAACGGTGTGCGTCCATTGGCCTTGGGAAGATTGGGTGAAGCTTATGTTGTTGCTTCCGAAACTTGCGCCCTCGACATTATCGGCGCTACATTTGAGCGCGATATTGCTCACGGTGAAATGATTTCAATCGATGAAAATGGTGTTAAATCACTTCAACCATTTGCAGTCAGACCACCAAAATTTTGCATTTTTGAATATGTTTATTTTGCTCGTCCTGACAGTGCGATTGAGGGAAAAAATGTTTACGAAATGCGTAAGAATATCGGAATTCAATTAGCGCGCGAAATTAAAATTGATGCTGATGTGATCGTTCCCGTGCCTGATTCTGGCGTTCCGGCGGCGATTGGTTACAGTGCTGAATCTAAAATTCCTTTCGAACTTGGAATCATCAGAAACCATTACGTGGGTCGTACTTTCATTGAGCCGACAGATCGTATTCGCCACTTCGGAGTTAAGCTAAAACACAATGCCAACTTGTCAGTGATTAAAGGTAAGCGCGTGATTTTGATTGATGACAGTATTGTTCGCGGTACTACTTCTAAAAAAATTGTGCAGATGATTCGTGATGCCGGAGCCACTGAAGTTCACATGTTAATCGCTTCTCCTCCAACAGTTTCACCATGTTTTTACGGAATTGATACGCCGGATAAAAAAGATTTAATTGCCTCTTACAATTCTCTCGAACAGATTGCAAAAATGATTGGAGTTGATCGTTTAGGTTATATCTCAATTGATGGTCTTTACCGCGCAATTAACAATACTGATCGTAACAGCGAAGAGCCGCAATATTGTGACGCTTGTTTTACTAACCAATATCCTATTCGCCTAACTGATAAAGAAGGTAGCGCTACTCCTCTTCTTGATTTTCACAAAGTCTAAATATGACCAAAGAATCGCCGAAAAATTTTGACAAGAAAATTTCCAAAATGAGCTTTGAAGACGCAATGACAAGGCTGGAAGAAATTGTAGAAATTTTATCGTCACAAAAAATCAATCTCGATTCGATGATTGATTTGCATGAAGAGGGCAGTGCGTTGAAAGAGCACTGTGCTAAAAGATTGGAAGAGGCGA
This sequence comes from Rickettsiales bacterium, assembly GCA_947455845.1. GTDB lineage: Bacteria > Pseudomonadota > Alphaproteobacteria > Rickettsiales > UBA1997 > UBA2645. The sequence continues at coordinate 1,733 of CANGQE010000118.1, read as the reverse complement.
AGATGAAGATTGAGGTGGTGGGGAAAAAAGAAAAAATTGAAAACTAAGGAATTGAAGAATAAGAAGTTTCGGAGTTGGAGTTTGCGATAGATCCTGAAACAAGTTCAGGATGACGATGTTGGTAGTGGTTAGTGCGAACTCCAGCATCCCACCCACTCTTTGTCATCCTGAACTTGTTTCAGGATCTATCACAAACTCCCAACCTCAACATTAATATTTCTATCTAACTTGACCAAAATCATGAAACAAATCCCCAACTTCCTAACCTCCTTTCGTCTTTTCGTAATCCCCGTTCTTATCCTTTCTTTTTACATTCCGGGAATGCTTGCCAATGTTACGGCGGCGATACTTTTTGCTTTGGCGGCGATTACCGATTATTTTGATGGGTATTTTGCGCGCTCCTTAAAAGCCCAATCTAACTTCGGTAAATGTTTAGATCCGATTGCGGACAAGCTTTTAGTGATTGTAGCAATTGTGATGTTGGTCAATTTTAATAATGGTGATCTGTGGATTTTGATTCCCGGAATAGTCATTATTTGCCGCGAAGTTTTAGTTTCGGGATTGCGTGAATTTTTAGCTGAGCTTCATGTCAGTGTTCCGGTGAGCAAATTAGCAAAATATAAAACTGCCGTGCAAATGACGGCAATTACGGGTTTATTATTGGGAGAGAAGGGATCATCTTATGCTCTTTATTATTGGCTCAGCGGTTGGGAAGGAATGGATATTAAATTTTTAATGGTCAGCTTCGTAATTTTTGCTTCAAAAATTCTTTTTGCTTTTTCGGCATTTTTAACCGTGGTGACTGGCTACGCTTACTTCCGAGTTGGTTTTAGAAATATGTAAGAACCAAGAGTTACAGCGCATAAAATTACGCAGCCAATGATGATTTCGTGAAGATTTTCTTTGATTAAATCACGATTTTCTCCGATAAAAAATCCCAGTGCAGATAAAACGATAGTCCAGATAGTGGAGCCCGCAATGGTGTAGATGTAGAAAGATCTTAAATTCATTTTAGCAATTCCAGCCGGTATTGAAATGAAGTGACGAAATCCCGGTAAAAGCCTGCCGATAAAAACAGAAATTGGTCCGTGATCTTTAAAGAATCTTTCCATTTTAGTGATTGTACCGGGTTTTACGAAAAAATATTTTCCGATGCGGTTCAAGATTTGACGACCTAAAGATGCTGCTAAATAATAGCTGAAAACCGCTCCGGCAACATTGCCGATAATTCCTACGATTGTTGCTAAATAGATATTCATATCACCTTCTGATGCGGCGATGCCGGCGGGGATCATGATTAATTCGCTAGGAAGAGGTACTAGAGTACTTTCCAAAAACATGCCAATAAAAATTCCTAAATAGCCGATTTGGTTGATGAAGGTGAGTAGGAGTTCGATGGTGGAGTCAAAGAAGTGATGCATTTTTTTGGGGGTTGGTTGTTTAAATGTTGCAGCCCGCTGGTCGAGAGGAGTTGAGACCTACTTAAGTTTTACGCTCAATGCTTTAGGCATGTAGCCCAACCTTTAGATAGGTCTCGACTCCGCTCGACCAGCGGGTTACTGGTATTCTAAAGTCTAATCCAACAAAAATTGCTGAATAAATTTCTCCACGTCAGATTTTTTGTAACGAGTAATTCTTTTAGCCTCAATAATGGCGCGGATTTTGTTGTAAGTGTTGTTTAAATCATCATTTACTAAAACAAAATCATATTCATCAAAATGACTGATTTCGTC
>CANGQE010000117.1 GCA_947455845.1 Rickettsiales bacterium | reverse complement strand
AGTCGAGACCTTTTAGAGATTTACTTGCAAATGGTCTCGACTCCGCTCGACCAGCGGCTGTTTATCTTCTCCACCCCCCCAAAAACTCAGCAAAATGCGGTTTCTGCGCCGATTTTTCTTCCAGAAACTCTTCCAAATTTTTCTTACATTTAACAAAAGAATCGCGAGACAAAGTGCCGTTGTGATGCTGGTAAACCAAATAAAGTAAATAAGTATTAATCACATCGGTTTCACAATAATCCCGAATTTCTTGTAAACGCCCTTGATCGTAAAGCTCAGTCACCATCGAGCCATCAACTCCGATTTTACCGGGCAAACTAAAAGCAGCACACAGCTCATTCATTTTTACTTTTGCCGAAGCACCAAAATCTGAAAAGGCCTCAGCCAAATCACAATGCCAATCAAGACTGTAGCGCTGATTGTAGTTATTCCATTTATCTCCCGTTTTATAAAGCCACGCTGCTTCAACCTCATGTTTCATTGCCGCATATTTTAATACCGGCATGTCAAAATGCTTGCCGTTAAAACTTACCAAACGTGAAAGGTTTTTTTTAAGGTGGGAATAAAATCCTTTAACCAAATCGGCCTCAGTTGCTACCAAATCGCCCCCCGAACGAATATCAATAATTCGATAAAATTCCTGCCCGCTAAAATCGCGCACAATTTCCGCTTCCAAAAAACTAATTGTAATGACTTGGTGAAAAGGCTGGCGCAAAAAGGAGTTTTTTTGATCGGTAAGATCCAGATGATATTTGGTTAAGCCTTGTCTTAATTCAGCATTTGAAGCATCCGGCAAATGTAATAAATTTTTTGCCGCCTTGACATCAGGGATTGTTTCAATGTCGAAAACGAAGAGATTTTGATGTTGCATTTAGTTGAGTTTGTTATTGGAATGAAAAGAAATAGATCTCCCCTAAAACTCCAAAACACTTCATCAAATGCAAGCAATTATTCTGCGTAGCACCGGTAGCAATATCGGCAATTTTAAAATTGAAAAAGTTGAAGATCCGAAACCGAAAAAAGACGAAGTTGTAGTTAGACACACTGCAATTGGCGTGAATTTTTTCGACATTTGTTTCGGACGCGGCCAATATAAAGTTGAAAAAATGCCCGTCACTTTAGGCATGGAAGCCTGCGGAATCGTTGAATCAGTTGGAGCAGGAGTTACAGATTTTCGAGTTGGCGAAAGAGTCGCCTACGCCACCGGCGGTCTTGGTGCTTACACTGAAAAAAGAGCAATTTCCCAGAAATTTTTAGTCTCTCCACCACAAAGCCTAACCGATGCCCAAGTGGCCGGAACCTTATTCAAAGGCCTAACTGCTCACGCCTTACTCCACCGTGTTTACATTGCCAAAAGAGCTAAAAAAGTTTTGATTCATTCTGCTGCCGGCGGAGTTGGACACCTACTTTGCCAATGGGCCCGCCACCTTGGCTTAGAAGTAATCGGCACTGTTGGTGACGATAAAAAAACCGCCTTTGCTCTTAGTCTGGGTTGCTCTCACGTAATTAATTACAAAACCCAAGATCTCGTTGAAGAAATTTCTAAAATCACCAATCAAGGCGGAGTTGGCTTAGTTTACGACGGAGTCGGCAAAGATACTTTAACCAAATCATTAGACTGCCTGTGGCCAATGGGAATGTGCGTTAGTTTTGGAGAGGCTTCGGGAAATACTGAAAAATTAGATTTAAACCAACTAGTAGGAAATTCACTCTTCCTAACCCGCCCAACAATGGCGCTTTACAAAGCCAATCGCACTGAGCTGGTTTTATCCGCCAATGAAGTTTTTGCCGCAGTTGAAAAGGGCGTCTTAAAACCAAAAATCACCAGCTACGCCTTTAAGGATTTCGAAAAAGCCCACAAAGATTTAGAAAGCCGCGCTACAACGGGATCAATTATTTTAACAGTTTGAAAATATCACGAATCACATCCGAAGAAATTAAGGAGTGCGACGAAGAAGAGAGTAAAGAATCTCGTGAGATTACCGTCTTTGATCACTCCGCTGTAAAATCTGAAATCGATAAGATAACCGACCTCCAACTGCGTGATGCCCTACAAAGCATTTTAGCAGCTGAAACCACTCAAGAAATCCCTCCCGTCCTTGCTGAGAAAACTAAATTCTGGCTCGAAACAAATTTTCAAAGCTTGTCTTCTTTACCCACCAGAGCCAGCAATGTCCGAGAAACTTTTGATTTTTTTTACGAATATTTTAAAGCCGAACCTCATAATCTTGATATAGCTGCGCTTAAGAGTAATGGCCCTCTTGCGATAAATCTGGTTAGTTTCTCACTAACGAATCCAGATAAATGTCAAAATGAAATGCATGCATTTTGCGAATATATGGAAGAAATCAGTCAGAAACCACGCGACATTCAAGAAACTTATTTCAAATCTTTTCCTCCCAAAACATCCGCCGAAATTGCCTGTATCGGAGGCACCGGCACCCGAACTGAGGAACTTAAACAAAGCCTCAAGGTCTCCACTCAAGATAAGCCATTTTTAGACAACCACCAACTCTTAATGAGTCAGATCACTGACCGCTTAAAATATCACGTATACAGCGGCAATCAAATCCATATTCTGCCTTATTTAAATTTTGCCCTCGGCTTGGAAAGTAAAGAGACGGTAGAAAAAAGAGATCCGACTTTCACCGCTCCGCAATTTGATATTCCGGTTCATATTTTATGGGACGAGTTTAAAAATTATGCTCCATCTTTTAGAGAGAGACTAACAAAAAGTGAAGTGATTGATCAGATGGGCCGAGAAGCGGCTAAGATAAAAGCATCTTGCTCCAAATATAGCGTCGAAGAATTTGTTGAGGATTTTGACGTTGAAAGAGTGAACCAGAAAAAGCAGGACTTGTTTAACGAGACGGGAGTAAATACCGAAAACCTATTCGTCGAAGATGTTAATGGCGATTACCAATGGATCGATAGCAAAATCGCCAATGCTGTTGTAAAAAAATCTTGGCCGAGAGTTTTTGCCGTTGAAGCAACACCACCCTCCCCAGATCTTCAAATTTCCGGAGCTGATTTATTTAGCAAAAAGACCGTTGCTCGTTTGGCTAAGTTATTGCAATCCGAAGATCAGGCGGAATTGCAATCCGGCGTTGAAGCGTTGTGGATGTTAGGAACAAGACTTGCCGGCAATAGCCCGATTCAACTCGTAGCAGTGATTAATTCTTTGAATGAAATTCATACAAATTACATCGCAGAAGTAGTTAAGCCAAAACTCACGCCCAACTACCAGTACAAAGCCGATCTCATAACAGAAAATTATAATACTCACGCCGCTAAATATAACGACCAACCGTCACTAAAAATTTTACTCGAGGGCAATGCGCCGCAAGAAACACTACAAGAATATATTGCCGAAAAATCACCAAGAAAATTGGCGAGAGAATTTTTGGAGTTGAATGAGCGCTGCTACCGCCAGCTCACTTTCCGCCCCGACAATATTGAAATTTTTCAAGCCGCGAAAGATCGCGGCATGGCAATGCCAATAAGATCAATGGCAAAATTTATTGCGTTGGGAGCCGAGGCAAATGACACCAAGCTTTGCACTTACTTGCTTAATAACTTCCCAATCAATCACCGAATATTCAAAGATCAAAATTCTTTGGTCTCCGCCGCAAAAAATAATAATTCGGCATTAATGAAACTTTTTATTGAGAAAGGCGCTTCTCAATATATTAATCATCGCGATTCTCATGGCATGGCAGCAATTCATTTGGCGGCATTAGATGGTAATGTTGACCATATTAAGGCTTTAAAAACTGCCGGCGCCGATATGAATTTAATAATATCTCGCCCCATAGTAATTGCCCCTCTTCTGCCCACGGTTACTTTACCGATTATCGGAAACACTGCCGCACATCTAGCGGCAAGAGAGGGTCGCGCCTCAGTAATCGAAGCCCTACATCAATGCGGCGCTAATCTGGATTTACGAAATGATGCCGGAATGCGTCCGCTACAATATGCAATAGCAGAAGGTTATACCAGCGCCGCGCAAGCTTTGATTGCTGGAGGAGCTCGGATTAATCTGGCGAAACCGCCGCCACTTTTCTCTATTAACAATCCGGTCACAGTCATGCGAAACATACCGGATTTTGTTGAACCTTCACTCGCCAGATCTGCAGTTAGAAGAAACCACACTGAATGCTTTCAACTTTTAGAAACCAACGGAATAAATATTTCTCGACATGAACTCAGTCAATTGTCTGAACTGGCCGTCCAGAATCAGAATCTAACAATTTTAAAAAGCCTACTTAAAAAAGGAGCCTCAGTTCCATATGGGGTAAGTTCAGAGAATGCTGAAATAACCGATAGCGTTAGAAAAAGCCGAGATTTTTTCCAACTTTCTCTCGCCTTACTAAGACCATTAATAAGTTCAACCGAAAATCCCAGCATCGCTTCCAAAAAGACATTCAGGAAATTCACTCGCGAAGTCAGTGCTGCCTTAATAAGCACTTATGATTTTGACTTGGATAAAGCTAAAGAAGATTTTGGGGTAAGGGAAAGAGTAGGAGAGTCTAACGCGAATACAGCAAAAATTGGCAATCTGATTAATAGCGCCGCCGTAAAGACAGTTGACCATTCCCGGGTTAATTCGATAGCTCAATCTTTACGAGAATTTCGTACCAAGGTTCCAAGCTTCAGAACCAATGTTGAAATTTCCTCGGAAAACAAAGCCTCAATATTAGAAATTTTAAGTAGCCGTGCAAATATTAGGAATGCTGCCAATTCTCAACCAAACACGTCTCCCCTCACTCAGGAGCACTCCTCTTTAAAGAGCAGTGATATTGTAATTACTAGACACTGTTAGCTAATTAATTTTCCTTCATATTTCGCCCTATTTTGGCTTATTTTTTGATAAAATTTTTCAAAATATATCCGGATATTTATCAAAATTTTACCAAAAAAGCGCTCAAAATATGCCAAAATCTGAAATAAAATTAATT
>CANGQE010000116.1 GCA_947455845.1 Rickettsiales bacterium | reverse complement strand
ATTGATAATTGTTAACTGATAAATAAATGCTAACTCAAATCTTCCAAAATAAAAACGCTTCCAAGCCCGTAATCTACGGCGTTGCCGGCACCACTTTAACTGATGAAGAAAAATTTTTCTTCTCTAAAAACGGGGCGCTGGGGTTCATTGTTTTTGCGCGTAATATCGAAAATAAAATTCAGTTGAAAAAATTAACCGACTCTTTGCGCGAAGTGATGCAGGGTGAAGTTTTAATTTTAGTTGATCAAGAAGGCGGACGCGTAGCACGCCTTAGAGCGCCTCAGTGGAAAACTTATCCGGCAGGACAATATTTTGCCGATCTTTATCAAAAAAATCCGGCACAGGCAAAAGAAGAATTATTTAAAAATTTCCAAGAAATTGCTCGTGAATTAGTTGAGGTCGGCATCAATGTTGATTGTGCGCCTGTACTCGACATTCTCACCGAAAAAACCCACCAAGTAATCGGAGATCGCGCTTACGGGAAAGATGCAGATCAAGTTGCTGAGTTGGGTCAAAAAGTTTGCGAAGGGCTTTTGTCACAAGGGGTTTATCCCGTAATTAAACACATTCCGGGACACGGTCGCGGCACTTCTGACAGCCATTTAGAATTACCAATTGTCGATTCTACTTTAGAAGAATTAAGAAAAACTGACTTCGTAACTTTTCAAAAATTACGCGATCAAAAATTCGCAATGACGGCTCATATTTTATTCACCGCCATTGACAAAAATGAATGCGCTACAACTTCCAAAACTGCGATTGATTTAATTCGCAACGAACTCGGTTTTAAAAATATCCTAATGAGCGACGACGTTTCGATGAAAGCGCTTAAAGGTAATTTCTACGAAAAATCAAAATCCATCCTAAATGCCGGCTGCGACTTGGTTTTACATTGCAACGGCAACATGCAAGAAATGGTAGAAATTAACTCGGCATTGCCGCAATTGACGGATGAGTTTTGGGAAAGGTTTACTGCTTCTTAGCCTCCTTTGCAAAAGGAGGTGGATGATCGCGAAGCGATCAGACGGAGGATTTTAATTCTCTAAACTTTAAAAATTTTAAATCACCCTTCCGCCCACCTACGCTAATCGCTACGGCGGGCTCCCTCCCTCTTTTTCAAAGAGGGCAACTATAAAATTAAACAATGGCCAACTTCTTACACAAAAACGATCTCCCTGCCAACATCAAATTCACCAGCTCCATCGCTGTTGATTCTGAAACCATGGGCCTCAACATCATTCGTGACCGCTTGTGCCTCATCCAAATTTCTGACGGTAATGGTGATGCTCACCTAGTGCAATTTGAACAAGGAAAATATGACGCGCCGAATTTGCGCAAACTTTTAGCTGACGAAAAAATTGAAAAAATTTTCCACTTCGCCCGCTTCGATTTAGCAGCGCTGCAATATTACTTAAAAGTTGAAGTTAAAAATATTTACTGCACTAAAATTGCTTCTAAGCTTACTCGCACTTACACCGAAGCTCATGGTTTAAAATCACTGTGCGATGAACTTTTGGGAATTGATCTTTCGAAAAAACAGCAATCTTCTGATTGGGGAAATAGTGAAATCACCGAAAAACAACTAGATTACGCCGCTTCTGACGTTTTGCACTTACACAAATTAAAAACCAAACTCGACGTAATGCTGACCCGCGAAAACAGAATGGAAATTTTCCAAGCTTGCTTGAAATTCTTGCCCACTCGCGTCAAAATTGACTTACAAGGCTTTAGCTCTGCTGATATTTTTTCACATTAGATTCGGCCACCCTCTTTTTCAAAGAGGGCTTCTCTACCCCCTTGTAGAACCAATAACTATCCACTTCTGCAACAAATACTCTTCAACCGCTGCTCTTTCCGCATCCTTTAAAGCGCGGCTATAAATTATAATTTCACCAATATATCCGGTAAAGTCAGTTCCTATTATTAAATCTTTGGTGTTACCCATGGCTATTTTAGAGGTCATGGTTGTGTTAGTAGCAACAGGAGTACTACCATTAATCCTAATTTCTCCGTAATTAGTCGACTTTAAGATGAATGATAAAATCTTGGATGTGCTGTAAAAGTCGCTGTTAACAGGATAAACAATTCTATTGGTCGCAACATTTCCAGCGTCAAAAATTATTGAACCGGTTTGCGTAGCACTGACATTAACATGGTCATCATCATCCCATAATATCGTTGATGCGGTTGCCACTCCGTTAGAAGTTACATATTGCACAATAAAAATCGTGAACTGATCAGCTTGAAATAAATTTTCTCCCCGAATATTCGCCACCAAAGTTTGACCACCGGAAAATTTTAGAGCCGGAAGGGCATTCATCGAGCGCTCCGTGTAAACCGGCTTATTAGCATCTGTGTATTGAGAGACGGTATTATTGATGATGCGCTGGTTATTTAAATCATTCCAACGTGTAACTAGCGAACCATTATCGGGTTCTTCTTCGGGAAAACTTTTTTCTGAGGTAGTTTCTAACCACAATGATAAATCCATTATTCCGATAACGGGAGAGCTTTGGGTTAAAGCTTTAGCATTTGATAATTTGAATTTTCTAATCAAGACACTGCTCTCCGTGACGCCCGCTATCAGCACCCCGATGACCAACATCATGATTGACACCTCAATCAAAGAATAGGCATGTTTGAATTTAATTTTATATTTCATGAAGGAAAATTTTAATTAAGATCTGACCTTAATTTAACAAAAAAACAAATCTCCTAAAAACAATAAAATCACCATCACAGCTTTAATGTTGTACCTTAATACATCTTTTCGTGAGATGATTTTCCGCGGAATACGTGGTAAGAAAAAGCCGTGTAACACAAAATTATCGGCAAAATTATTGCAGTTCCGACAAATAAAAATGACAAAGAAGTTGAAGCTGCCGCTGCTTCCACAATTGAAAGTTGATAGGGCACGATGTAAGGAAACAAGCTAATCCCCAAACCGGCGTAACACAAAGTGAATAAAAAAATTGCCAAGAAAAATGGCTGAGATTCTTTCCTGGCAAGCAGGCTTTTGATTAAATAAATCAAAGTCAAAATTGTTAAAATCGGAATTATCGCGAAGTAAAAAACATAAGGCCTAGTGAACCATCGGGCAAAAATTTCGACATTTAAAAATGGCGTCCAAGCGCTAACTAAAGCGGTAAAAAAAGCCACGAAAGCCAAGACATAAAACGCCACGTGACGCGCCCAAATTTGGGTTTCATCGTGGGTTTTCATGATTAACCAAGTGCTTCCCAAAAGAGCGTACCCAAAGATTAGAGACACTCCCACCATTACCGAAAAAGCATTGAGCCAATCCCACCCACCACCGACAAAAACTCCGTTTTCAACTTTTATTCCTTGAATGAAAGCACCCAAAATTACGCCTTGAAAAAAAGTGGCAATCAGTGAACCGAAGTGAAAAGAATAATCCCAAATTCTTTGCTCATTTTTTGAGTCAGACTTGCCGCGAAATTCGAAGGCAACGCCACGAAAAATTAAGCCCAGCAACATTAAAATTATCGGAATGTAAAAGGCCGGCATGATGATTGAGTAAGCCTTGGGAAAAGTGGCCAACATTCCTGCTCCACCTAGTACCAACCAAGTTTCATTGCCATCCCAGAAGGGTGCAATTGAGTTCATCATTTTGCTGCGACAATTGTCGGTGGGGGCGAAGGGGAAAAGAATTCCGATGCCAAGATCGAAGCCGTCAAGGAGGATGTAGAGTAAGATGGCAAGCGCGATTACAGCGGCGAAGATCAAAGGGAGATTGAGGAAGTGGGAGAAGTCAAACATGGTTTTTACGTTTAAGATTTTAAGTTTGAGTGCGCGGACTGGACCCCATCGTAAAGACGGGGTCCAATCCACGCACTCGGTATCTAAGCCTTTGGCATCCCCTTCGCAATCAACTTCAAAATATAAAAAGTTGCCGCGCCGAAAATCACGAAATAAACCAAAACAAAACTAACCAGCGAAAATAACACCTGCTGCGAAGACAGCGCTGACACCGCATCGCGCGTTCTCAATAATCCGTAAACCACGTAAGGCTGGCGCCCGATTTCAGTTACAAACCAACCCGCCAACAACGCCACAAAGCCACTTGGCGTCATTAACATGCACCAAAATTGAAACCATTTAGTGTCGAAAAGTCTTCTGCGAAAATTTAAAAAAACCGCTACCACTGCAGTTAAGAGCATTAAAACCCCAATCCCCACCATTACCCGAAAAGAGAAAAAGACGGGCGCTACCGGCGGCCTTTGATCTTTAGGAAAAGATTTTAATCCGACAATCTCCCCTTCAGAATCGTGAGTTAAAATTAAACTTCCTAGTTTAGGAATTTTAATGGCATATTTTGTAGTTTCTGATTCTTCGTCAGGAATGCCAAATAAAGTCAGAGCTGCCCCTTTCTCCGTTTCCCAGATAGCTTCCATCGCCGCTACTTTAGCGGGCTGATGATGTAATGTATTGAGACCGTGCAAATCACCGACAAAAATTTGCAAAGGAATAAAAACCACAATGAAAGACAGCGCCATTTTAAACATTACGCGCGCATGTTGTGTAGATTTATTCTTCCACAATAACCACGCCGAAACGCCGCAAACCACGAAGGCGCAGGTTAGATAAGTGGCGATCACCATGTGGGGGAAGCGGTAGAAGAAGGAAGGATTGAAAATAATTTCCAGCCAATTGATCGGATAAAAAACTCCGTCTCTAATGTCGAAGCCTTGTGGCGTGTGCATCCAACTATTTGCTGCTAAAATCCAAAATGCCGAAATTAAAGTTCCAATTGCTACAATTACAGTGGAAGAAAAGTGCATTTTCGGCGAAACTTTTTTCCAACCGAAAAGCATTATTCCTAAAAATGAAGCTTCGAGAAAAAAAGCTGTTAGAACTTCAAAGCCAAAAAGCGGGCCCAAAACATTGCCGGTTTTGTAAGAAAATCCTGACCAATTAGTGCCAATTTCGTAAGATAAAACT
>CANGQE010000115.1 GCA_947455845.1 Rickettsiales bacterium | reverse complement strand
CAAAAAAGCGGCGGAAGTTCTGAATCATCGTATTGAGCTAACTTCCGCTCTTGCACTTGCCGGTGTGGCTCAATTTGTAAAAAATAATCCTGAAGCGAAAGATCAGAAATTTTTGGTGGTAATTTCGGGCGGGAATTTTAGCGGATATATTTACTAAAATTGATTAAAATTTTTCTTAAAAAGCTTGGTTGAGAAAGCTCTTTATTTGGTGATTTTTTTACCAATTTAAAAAAAATATTTTTTTAGAGCCAATGCTGGAGGGCTTTTTGATCGACTAATTGTCGCCGACGTCGGCGACAATTGGGTAAAAATATTAGGTTAAGTTGCAGCGGATTCTGCAACAAGTTCAGGATCTGTTTTTACTTTAAACCCTGTGGCTACTAAATAAGTTTCTGAAGAATCCTTTCTTGATGAATCAGGCTTAAAATATTTCACAATCGAAAAGCTCTTACGTAGCTTTTTTACAATCTCATCCGAACTGCCACCCTGAAAAATTTTCCCGACAAAACATCCACCGTTACTCAGAATTTTTTCCGCTAAAACTAGTGCATCTTCCAGAAGGGCAATGATGCGCAAATGGTCAACACTTGAGTCCCCAGTCGTATTAGCAGCCATGTCTGACATTACAACATCGCAGCGTCCACTTTTATTGCGAGGCAAAGTTTTAAGCACTGTCATAATTTTTTCCGGTGCATCTTCGGTTAGAAAATCTTGTTGAAAAAAATGCACTCCGACAATCGGACTCATCTCCAGCAAATCAATCGCCACAATATTGCCTTCGCCAACTTTGGTAACGGCATATTGACTCCATCCTCCGGGGGCCGCTCCTAAATCGACTACAATTTTGCCTTTTTTAAAAATCTTAAATTTTGTATCGATTTCAATAATCTTAAAAGCCGCCCGACAACGCCAACCTTCAATCTTGGCCTTTTCTACAAAGGGATCATTGACCTGACGCAGTAGCCACTTGTGAGAAGATTTCGTCATTCTGCGGGCTTTTTTGATGCGGATAAATTTTTGAGGCACGGTGTTTAATTTTTAAATATTTGAGATCTTAGTTTTAGAATTGCAGTTTCATTTTAATTCTCAATCCAACTTCCGCGCTTCATCAATTAGCATCACTGCAAGTCCATCTTTAATTGAAAAAGCCAATTTTGACGCAAAGCAAATTAGTTCGTTATTTTCTTCGTCATACTTCAAATCGCCTTTGCATAAAGGACAGGCGAGGATTTCTAGTAATTCGGGGGCGAGTTTTTTTGAGTTCATAATTCTTTAACTGACAAATTTCTTGAAAAGAGCTGAGTGCGAAACTAGTTTCCCGCGCTTTCTTTTTCGAAGCAAGAATTCAAAATTTAGTGAAACAAAATTCAGCAAAAAAAATCTCAACAATCGGTATTATTGGTGGCGGGCAATTAGGCCGCATGACTTGTCTCTATGCTCATAAAATGGGTTTACGTAGCGTCATTTTTACCGATCAAGAAAACTCGCCTGCAAGTTTCGTGACTAATGAGGTTGTGGTGGCGAGTTACGATGACCAAGAAGCTCTAAGAAAATTTGCCGGCATGGTGGATATTGCTACTTTTGAGTTTGAAAATATTCCCTTTGAAGCTGTGAATTTTTTGTCTTCACAGGTTGAAGTTTGTCCAAGTCCGCAGGTTTTAAAAATTACCCAACATCGTATTTTGGAAAAAAATTTCTTAAATTCGATTGGCGTTAAAACAGCGCAATATGCAGAAATTTTAACCCTTGGGCAGTTGCAAGAAAATCTAAAAATTTTCGGTAAAGCAATTCTAAAAACTGCCACAATGGGTTACGACGGCAAGGGTCAGTTTGTTTTAAAAGATGCTAAGGATGCTGATGCGGCTTGGTCTCAGGCTCAAAATCAAAAATTAATTTTGGAAAAATTCTGCCCTTTTGATTCTGAAATTTCGGTGCTGGTGGCGCGTTCAAAAAATGGTGAAATTGCCTCCTACGAGCCGCTGACCAATATCCACAAAAATGCTATTCTGGATGAAAGTATTTATCCGGCACAAGTCTCTGAAGAATTGAAAATAAAGGCGCAAGAGATTGCTAAAAAAATTGTTGAGAAATTAGATTTAATCGGAGTTTTGGCAGTGGAATTTTTTGTCATTGGCGAAGAATTATTGGTAAATGAGTTAGCGCCAAGGCCGCATAATTCTGGACATTTTTCAATGGATGCTGCAATCACTTCGCAATTTGAGCAATTAGCTCGTGCCATTACCGGATTGCCTCTGGGCTCCACCGACTTTCACTCCCAAGGATACATGAAAAATCTAATTGGTAGTGAAGTTGAAGATGTAGAAAAATTTTACCAAAATCCACGTGCAAAAATTCATCTTTACGGCAAAGAAAAAATCGTCGAGGGAAGAAAAATGGGGCATGTGAATGTTCTGCTCTAAGCCTCCTTTGTAAAAGGAGGTGGCTGATCGCGCCCTTTGCGCGAGCAGACGGAGGATTCTTCCGAAACTTATATTTTTTAAATCACCCGTCATCGCCTTTCGGCGATGCCACCCTCTTTTTACTCACAAAATATTTTTATTTTTGAGTGAGTTGCAATTGCTAAGGCAATTGTCAAAGAGGGCTTAATCCGAGTAATTTTTTAACAAATGAAAACAAAAAAAACTCCTTTCGAACAACTTGAATTAATGCCGCAAAAGTCGGGTTTTCTTGGGGTTGAGGAAAAATATTTAAAGTCACCTGACCAAGCACAAGTTGTGGTGGTTCCTTTTGGTTTGGAAAAATCAGTAAGTTACGGTGGGGGCACTAAGAATGGCCCTAAGGCAATCATCAAAGCTTCACAACAAGTTGAACTTTTTGATGAAGAATTTTGGTGCGAGCCTTTTAGAAAATACGGTGTTGTTACCATGAAGGAGCCTAAGATTGATCGTACTTCAGTTGTAAAATCTTTGAAGCAGTTAGAAAAAATCACGGCAAAAATTTTAGATGCCGGAAAATTTCCGTTAATTCTTGGTGGCGAACATTCAATTACAGCGGGCTCGATTCGTCCCTTCGTAAAAAAATATCCTGATTTAGCAATTCTGCATTTCGATGCTCACGCTGATCTGCGTGATGGTTACGATGGCGAACATTATTCGCACGCCGCAGCGCTTCGTCGCGTGATGGATAATCCGATTTCAACTTTGATTTCTTGTGGAATTCGTAATATTTCGGCGAGTGAAATTCCTTATTTGGAAGCTAATAGTCACCGCATTACCATTCACTTTGGTAAAGATCGTAGAAATTGGGACGCCAAAAAAATCGTGGCGCCACTTAAAGGCCGTCCGGTATTTTTAACTTTTGATCTTGATGGTTTTGATTCAAGTCTCATGCAAGCAACCGGCACTCCCGAACCCGGTGGAGTGATGTGGGAAGACGCTTTGGATATTATTCGCGAAGCCAGTAAAATTTGTAATATTGTGGGGGCGGATGTGGTTGAATTGGCTCCTGTTAAACTTTTGCATTCTTGTGATTTCCTCTCGGCGAAACTTTGTTACAAAATTCTTTCTTACGCCTTTTTAAATCGTAAAAAAAATGAAAAAAAAGCCTAACTCGCATTTCACAATTGACGGTATTGAGATTAAGCCCGGAGAGCGTCTGCGCATCAATATCGACATGGGTAGTATCTATGATTTTACCGATGTTAAAATGCCGCTGGAAGTTGTGCGGGGTAAAAAAGATGGTCCAACGCTTTTTGTATCTTCAACAATTCACGGTGATGAAATTAACGGCATTGAGATTACGCGCCGCTTACTGGCATCCCGAACTTTAAAAAATATTTGTGGCACTTTAATTGTAATTCCGGTTGTAAATATTTTTGGCTTTAATGACCGCTCGCGTTATTTGCCAGATCGCCGCGATCTAAATCGTTGTTTTCCTGGATTGAAAAATGGCTCGCTGACTTCGCAATTGGCTTACAAATTTATGCAAGAAATTGTGGTGAAGTCGGATTTTGGAATTGATCTGCATACCGGAGCCTTTCACCGTTGCAACCATCCACAAATTCGCGCAGATATTTCTGATGAAAAAACTTTGGAATTAGCCAAGGCTTTCGGAGCTCCCGTCATTATTGACTCAAATCTGCGTGACGGATCTTTGCGTGCCGCGGTGAGTCAATCGAACATTCCGATGATTTTATTTGAAGCAGGGGAAGCTTTGCGCTTTGATGAAGCCAACATTCAAATTGGCGTAACGGGCATATTAAATGTAATGCGTGAGATTGGCATGACTAAGTCAAAAGCGGAGATTAGTCGTAAAAAAACATTTGTCGCTCAATCTAGTTATTGGATTCGAGCTCCTCACAGCGGCATTCATATCGCCCGTCAAAAATTAGGAAAAATCATTAAAAAAGGCGACATATTAGGCGAAATAGCCAATCCTTTCGGAGACCATAAAATTCTAATAAAATCTCCCGAAGATGGAGTTATTATAGGTGCATCAGTATTGCCCCTAGCAAATAAAGGCGATGCTCTATTCCATATTGCCTGCGAAAAAAGAGTCGGAAAATTTACCAACGCTCATCAGATGCGAGAGCACTTTGACACCGTGGATCCAGTTAACATTTAACAATGATCAGTTAGTAGTTGATGCCATTCAACCAAATGTTAATTGATATAATTGCTAACTGTTAATTTGCCCCGTTGCTTTTTATTTTTTAAAAAGTACTTTGCCGCGCCTCTAAGCTAGGATGTCTTCTTACGAATTTAGGACTTACGCAAAATGTCGTCTCGCTTTAAGCCTCAAAATTTCTGTGCGACACCCGTTTTACGTAAGTCCTCAATGGTAAAATTTCCGAAAAAATTTTAAAAAAACCTCAAATGCCAAGAGCTTCTGTCATCGCAAAAAATTACGCCAAGGCTCTCTTTGTGGCGGCCAAAAAGAACAATAATGTTGATAAGGTCGCAGCTGAACTTGACGTATTCAAACAAAATTTCAGCACTAGCTTTGCGCATGAGCTGAAAAATCCTGTCATCGCTAAAAATGAT